>JBBRRV010000030.1:0-26486 GCA_038246075.1 Bacteroidales bacterium | reverse complement strand
TAAACAGTTATACAACCAGGTTGACTATAAGGATCATGCCAACATGCTTTACAATCCCCTCATCGAAGGTGAATTGCGTTTTGGCAAGGCATGGTGCTATGGTGCTGAACTGCTGCTGCGCAAGACCAGCGGAAAATTCACTGGATGGCTGGGGTATTCCTATACACGATCGCTCAGGCAAATAGAAGGGATTAACAACAATAAATCCTTCAGGGCAAATTACGACAGGCCTAACAATATAGCCATTAACCTTTCTTACAAGCCCGGAAAACACTGGGATTTTTCGGCGCATTGGACTTATCTCACAGGTTCCGCCTTTAGCGCACCAACTGGTTTTTATGAAGTGAACGGTTACACTGTTCCTGTATATGGTGAAAAAAACAACGACCGTTTGCCTGATTATCACAGGCTTGACGTGTCAATTGCTTTTCTGATCAGCAAACCCGGGAACAAATTCAGGCACAGTTTGATACTCACGATGTACAATGCCTATGGAAGGCATAATCCGTTTGAGGTTAACTTCAATAAAATGATGAATGATAATGGTGATTTTGTTGTTCCTGCCAATATGAATGGGGATTATAAACTTGTGCCTTCAAGCATTTCCGTAGCCGGCATTATTCCTTCATTAAATTATACCTTCAAATTCTGATGCGGTTAGCATATGCGCGTCAATTTTTGGCTTTAACAAATGGTTTTATAAAAGTGAATAAGGTGAATCAGATAGAAACGAATAAAGATAAGCACTTGCCCATGAAAATGCTATTCCGGCTATTGGTAATTGCTTTTATGCTGGCAGGGTGCGAGGCGAAAACCGATTGGCCGTTGCAAACGGTTATTCATGATTTTATCGTTGTGGATGCTACCATTACCGACGAAAATATGATTCAGGTTGTCCAGTTGTCGCATCCGGTGGATAAGTTAAATGAGATTCCTTTGCCTGTGACTGGTGCAGTCGTGATACTAACGCTACCGGACGCTTTGTATAAATTTCATGAGTTGCCTGCAAGTCCGGGCAAGTATGTTTCCAATGTCGCGTTTGCCGGAAAGAAAAACAAGATTCACTCCCTCCAAGTTGCGCTCGGTAGCAATATATATACTGCCAAAGCAAATATGGAGCCTGGCGCCTTGTTTAGCCTGCTGAATTATGCCCGGGATAAGCAGACCGGGCTGTATCATATCTCAAAGGTTTATGCGAATGCATTCAATCCCTCCAGGCCTGCGATGTTTGAAGTTCTCCTTGATTGGTCTAATGTCCCGGGCTATCAGAACAAGAACCCTGATTCCTGCAAATCCAGACAATTGTATTATGTTCTGCCCACCCTGGATGTAAGCCAGGTATTTGCCCCTGCAGCCGAACAGGTCAATTTTCCTTCAGGAACAATAATCCAGGAAAAAAGATATTCACTGACACCGGAACATGCCGAATTTATCAGGGAATTGTTATCGGAGACTACCTGGCAGGGCGGGCTCTTTAACTCAGCGGCAGCTAATATTCCAACCAATCTCAGCCAGGGAGCAGTTGGATATTTCAGTGCATGCGCTGTAACTACGCTTACCGCTGTTGCCAAGCCTTGATATGAGCATGCAAGGAATTATATTTCGGAGACATAAATAAAAAGCAAAAAATATTCAGCAGTTGTATCAGGGTAAGTTATGGTTCATGTGTATTATTGATGAAAGCGTTCAATTAATGCATAAATCAATCTTAAACCTCAAAAACGAATCATTATGAAACCATTAAAATTAATTCAACTCAGTTTTATGGCCGTTGCCTTGCTGGGATTTAGCCTTACAGGCTGCAAAAAGGATAACCTGAACCAGGGCAGCAACGACAACTCGTCCATGTTGCAGTTAAGTGCTGATGAGTTGGTGGTGAACAATGCCATGGATGATGCAACAAAAGATGCCGAGGCTGTTTTATCTTCCGGCGTTACCCATCTGAAATCAACCAATGGCTGGCCCTGTAATGCAACGATCGATTCCACCCAAAAAGTGAATGATACAATTACCTTTTTCATTACTTATAACGGGAGTAACTGCAGCGGAAACAGAACCAGGACAGGGAAAATAGAGATTAAAAAAGCCGTGGGAACACATTGGTTACTGCCAGGTGCTACTGTAAAGTATAAGTACATTGACTACACAATTACACAGAAGAAATCAGGAAAATCCATCACGATCAACGGAACAAAGACCTTTACCAATGTAAGCGGAGGGTTTGTCTGGCAGCTTGGTTACGGCACAACTTCCATCGTTCAGAGGATCAGCGGAGCCATCCAGGCGAAATTCGAAGATGGTACTACCCGCACCTGGAATATTGCCCGTCAGATCACTTATACAGGAACGCCAGGCCAATTGGTTATGACTATTGACGGATTCGGCAATGCCGGTACCTTTCCCAACCTTGTAACATGGGGAACCAACAGAAATGATGAGCAATTTTTTACCCAGATCACACAATCAGTGGTGCATAAACAATTATGTGGATGGGATCCTGTATCGGGCATAAAAATTCACCAGATACCTTCAAAAAGCAAAAGTGCTACCATCACATTTGGATACGATAATAACATGCCTGTAACCGGAGATTTATGTCCAACCCAATACCGCGTCGACTGGCAAAGAAATGGCAACTCGGGAACGAGTTACATCCTCTTACCCTAACCGACTGAAAATTAAATCAACAGGAAAGGCTGCTCCGAACATGGGGCAGCCTTTCCTGCTTTATGGTTTGGGGATTTCGCTTTTTCGTAAGGCGGGCCTGCGGATTTCAGTTTTTCTTAGCGCCATTATCGCGCATGACAAGCATATAAAAGTCGTTTTCGATGGGCAGGTATCCTTGCTCATAACAGAATTTGTAGGTATGTCCCTTTTGCGTGACATAAATACTTGTGAAATAAGAGAAATTAAAGCCCCTGTTCACCAGTTTGTCTTTATGAACGGTTGTTTTCTCCGATGGATTCAATTCGGTTAAAATACGCCTGTTTTTGCGCAGGATCGCGTTCACATTGCGCACCAGGTTAGTGGATTCAGTATTCAGGCGGTTATTGTAACTGTTGCGGCATTGGTCCGAACAGAACTTCTTATCCGCCCGGCCTTTCAGGGGCTCACCACAATCAAGACAGATCTTCTCCATGGATGGTATTTTTAGTAAAGATAATTAATTATCCGTTTATAAACGCTTATAAACGGTTGCAAATAGTTACAAATAGTTACATCCGGATGTAAATGTTTAATAACCGAATCGGGCTTGCCGGCGGTTATAAATTTGTTTCGTCAACGAGAGTTAACGGTTCTGATTAAAAGAACAATTATTAACCTGCCTGCTCTATTGCAGGCTAAAAAACAAAAGCCATGAATACTTTAAGAAACCGTGTTCAGTTGATCGGCCGCCTGGGTCTTGATCCTGAAGTGAAGAACCTTGAAAAAGGAAAAAAAGTTGCTCATTTTTCTCTCGCTACGAATGACACTTATTTTGACAAGGAAGGGAAAAAAGTTGAACAAACCCAATGGCACAATCTCGTGGTATGGGGTAAACTATGCGATGTGTGTGAGAAATACCTGAAAAAGGGAACGGAAATCGCTGTAGATGGCAAACTGACCAACCGGAAATGGGAAGATAAGGAAGGTAAACCGCATTATATCACGGAGATCGTGGTAAATGAACTTGTAATGCTGGGCGCAAAAGCAAACTAGTGATCTCCCCGGAGGATGAAGCCCCGGGGCTGTCAGGCGATGCCTGATAGCCCCGGGGTTTTTTCCGGACGCTTCGCGAAAGTATTTGTGGATTCTTTGCCGTAAGCCTCAAATGGATGAAGTCACATACCAGTCGGTCCTGGCTGCATTAGGTGGCAATGGTTTCAACCTTTCACGCCTTAAACACACAGAACAAAACTGTGAATAACTTGTGTAAATCTTTATCGTTACCCTAATGGGGCTAATCAATTATTGGTCGTATATTTAATAATAGTTCTTTGTATAAATTTCGTATTTCCAGTTCACTTATCTTTCACTAAATACGCAACTGCCATGCCCAGGAAATCAAACGAAAAATCCGGTGAATCAAAAAAGATTTTTGTTCTTGACACAAGTGTTATTCTTTACAATCACGATGCGATAAATAATTTTGATGATAACGATGTTGCAATTCCCATAACTGTTCTCGAAGAACTCGATGATTTTAAAAAAGGCAACGACACCATAAATTTTGAAGCCCGTGAGTTCATCCGCACGCTGGACAGGCTCTCAGGCAGTGGCACACTTCAGGATTGGTTACCACTGACAAAATCCAAAGGTGGGAAGTTCAAAGTGGTGATGAATGAAAAATCGATCGTGGATGCCCGGCTGATTTTCGATGATAATAAACCCGATCACCGGATTTTAAATGCAGCGCTCGCCCTTACACAGGAGTTTCCAGATCGCAAGGTAATCCTTGTTTCCAAGGACATCAATCTGCGGCTCAAAGCAAAATCGCTTAACCTGCCTGCCGAAGATTTTCTTACGGGCAAGATTAAGGATCTGGATGGCTTGTATTCCGGTAAAACCTTCATTGATCATCTGCATGAAGGGGTTATTGATTCCATATACGAGAAGGGTTATTGTTTGCCCGCAGAAATTGGTATCAAAGATGCCATTCCCAACCAGTATTTTATACTTAAAAATACAAAGACATCCGTCCTCACGTTTTATAATGCACTTTCGAAGCGGATCGAAAAGATTGAAAAAAGATCGGCTTACCGCATCGTTCCGCGTAATGCCGAGCAGGTGTTCGCCCTGCATGCCATCCTGAATCCCGACGTCAAACTGGTGACTCTGCAGGGTGTCGCCGGAACAGGTAAAACCTTACTGGCGCTGGCGGGTGCCCTCGAGCAGAAACGCAATTTCAAACAGGTATTCCTGGCCAGACCCATCATACCACTCAGCAACAGAGAGATTGGATTCCTGCCAGGCGATATCAAGTCGAAGATCAATCCCTATATGGAGCCGCTGTTCGATAACCTGAAATTTATCCAAAGCCAATATGGCGAAAAGGATAAGGAGTTTAAAGGTATTTCCGAAGCGCTGGAGAGTGAAAAACTGGTAGTGACGCCGCTTGCATACATCCGTGGGCGAAGTATTTCGAATGTATGCTTTATTGTGGATGAAGCTCAGAACCTCACACCACATGAGGTTAAAACCATTATCACCCGCGCAGGTGAAGGCACCAAGATTATCTTTACCGGGGATATTTACCAGATAGACACTCCCTACCTCGATGCACAGAGTAATGGTTTATCCTATCTTATCGATAAAATAAAGCACCACGACATTTATGCGCATGTGCGACTGGAAAAAGGAGAACGGTCGGAACTGGCGAACCTGGCAAATGATTTGCTTTAGCAGCATCCAGGTATAACCACTTTAGCTGCATTGCCCTAAAGCAATCCACAGTATAATAAAAACAACGATGGTTGAGATACAGCCTCCACCAAGTTTTTTGGCCCCGTAACCTGCCAGGCACCCTCTGAGTATATCATTCATTTGTCAGGGTTTGAATTCGGATATAAAGATAGGTAATTATCTGTTTATTTTTCATTATAAACGGCTGTGAGCACTGTTGTTCCCACGGCCCGCAATGTCTCGCGGCTTATGCCCTCCATGTTGTCATGCGTGGTATGCCAGTTTTTATAGAAGCCACTTTTAGTAGTCGGATCGTACTGGATAATATCGATGGTAGGTATGCGCAGGATTTCATTGATATAGACATGGTCGTCGGTGATTCCGTTTGTTTCTTCGGTGGAGAATATTTCGCCATAGCCCAATTGTTCGCCAACGGCCCATATCTTACGGGCAATATCCGGGGCATATTTCATGGTCGTGGCTTCCAGTGTGAAGCGGGCATCAGTAGCACCCACCATGTCGAGAAGTATGCCGTATCGGGCTGTGTAACCCTGTTTATGCGGATTTTTAGCCCAGTACTGTGAACCAAGTGCCCAGTCATCGGTAGCCGAAGAGGCTGCATCTTCCGGGGCACCATAATCCTCTGCATCCACCAGCAGGATATCTACACCAACAGCAGGCTGTTTAATATTCAGCTGGCGTGCTATTTCAAGCTGCACACCCACGCCGCTACCGCCATCATTGGCTGCATCCACAGGTTGACGCCGTTTGGCTGGATCAGGATCGTGGTCGGCTATAGGTCTTGAATCCCAGTGAGAAAGTAACAATACCCGCACTTTTGCCTCAGGGTTAAAAGAGGCAATGATATTGCTGAACCGGAGCGCCGTTCCGTTATAGGCGTTCACGGTCCCGCGCTGAATGGTAACATCTTTGGTATAGCGGCGAAGTGTGGCAGCCAGAAAGACTGCACATTTATTGTGGGCAGGGGTATTGGGTACGCGTGGTCCAAAGGCTACCTGCTGCTTTGTAAAAGCATAAGCCGTATCGGCATTGAAAGAAGCGGACGCCAGTGCAACCGGTTCTTCTTTTGTTTCGACAGGCTGCCGGCCTTGGTTACAGGAATAAAGCACAGTTAACAGCAGGAAGTATAGGATGTGAAAAAGCGGTTTTTTCATTTCAGGTTTTGATAGGTTTGAGGGTTTCAGGGTTACAGGGTTTCAGGGTTACAGGGTTTCAGGGTTTCAGGGTTTCAGGGTTTCAGGGTTACAGCGTTTCATCGTTTCAGGGTATAAAATTAGCTTTTTCCCCGAATTTGCCGCTAAAGACAAATTCGGCGAGTGGCTTGCGCGCCCTGGGCGCATATTCCAGAAGCTTAAGGTTTTCGTGAAGTACTTCCGGATCGCCGGGATAGCCCATGGCAATAGCGGTAATTACATTATAATTTTCCGGAACTCCGAGTAAACGTCCTGCAAGCACTTTATCAATGCCACCCATCTGGTGCACATAAACGCCTTCGGCCATAGCTTGCAGGCTCATGTATGCCACGGCTTGTCCAATATCGTATGTGTGGCTTTCGTTGGGTTCACCCCTGGAATTGGTCCCTTTACTGATGGAAACCATCAGGACAGGCGCCAGAAATGCCCATAGCCGGTTAAATTCAACGAGTGTGGAATAGATTGTTTTGTAAGTTTCATCCCCCGATAATCCAACCATAAAATTCCAGGGTTGCAGGTTCGAAGACGAAGGAGCCCAGCGGGCAGCTTCGAAAATGCGGTGTAGTTTTTCCGGTTCAATGGGAGTAGGCGCGAAGGACCTTGGACTCCACCTGAGGCGGATGAGTTCGTGGATGGCGAGATTGGTGAGCGCTTCTTTTGAACGCATGGTTTCCTGATTCATTTTCCGGGTTGTTATTGTTTGATTTAGCTTGAAGCATATTAACGGCAATAGTCATTTTATGTTTCAGAAGATCAGAATTGTTAAAATACAAATGAAGAATAACGTGTAAAGTTAATGTTCCTGAAGTTCTGGAAACCAATCTTCAGGAATAAAAGGGCTTTAAATGAATAAGTTAGAAAAAAATCACGAAATCTGATGGGTGCTTTGGTCAGAAAAAGCAAATTTGATGCAATGAATTGATTTGAAATTTATAAAAGCAAGTTATTTACATGACATTAAAAAATCCAATGTAAGTTAATTGGATTTTGATTTATTTATCGCTCAGTCTACTTTTATATTACTTTTGTAGCCACTTATAATTGCTAGCAGACCATGAAAAATAAGTATATCGACCTGATCGAACAAACATTCGATTTTCCACAGGACGAATTTAAAATTGAGGATGATGAGTTGTATTTTAATAACATCCCGCTAATGGATGTTATCAAGCAGTATGGCACCCCGCTTAAGATCTCCTACCTACCCAAGATCACTTCGCAGATACAAAAGGCTAAAAGGCTCTTTAATGTGGCCATGGCCAAGAGTGATTACGACGGGGAGTATCATTACTGCTATTGTACAAAAAGTTCACATTTCTCCTTTGTGCTGGAAGAAGCACTGAAAAATGATGTGCACATTGAAACTTCATCCGCATTTGATATACCCATTATTGAGTATCTCAACGAAACCGGATTGTTCCAGAAGGATAATTTTATCATATGCAACGGGTTTAAGCGACCTCAATATATTGAAGGTATCAGTAACCTCATCAACAATGGTTTTGAGAATACAATTCCTATCCTGGACAACAAATTTGAGATAGATGAATATGACCGCAATATAACACGTAAGTGTAAAATCGGGATCCGGATCGCGGCAGAAGAAGAACCCAAGTTCGAATTTTACACCTCACGTCTGGGAATCCGCTACAACGATATTATTCCATTCTACTTAGAAAAGATCAAGAATAATCCTAAGTTCGAGCTTAAGATGCTGCACTTCTTTATCAACACCGGCATTAAAGATTCAGCCTATTACTGGAACGAACTGAGTAAATGTGTGAATCTATACTGTGAACTCCGTTTGCTCTGTCCTCAGCTTAATTCGCTGAATATTGGCGGAGGCTTTCCGATCAAGAACTCACTTTCGTTCGATTACGATTACGAATACATGGCCGAAGAGATCATTGCCCAGATCAAAGGCATCTGTAAAAGAAGCAACACTCCTGAGCCGGATATCTTCACCGAATTTGGCTCATTTACTGTGGCTGAAAGCGGCGCCACACTCTATTCTATCATCGATCAGAAACAACAAAACGACCGTGAGTTGTGGAATATGATTGACAGTTCGTTCATCACTACACTTCCCGATACATGGGCGATAAACCAGAAATTTATTTTGCTGGCCATCAACCATTGGGACAGGGAATACGAAAGGGTCTTCCTGGGCGGTCTTACCTGCGACAGCGAAGATTATTACAACGCCGAAGCACATACCAATGCCATTTTTCTCCCCAAGCTGAAAGAGGAGGAACCTCTTTACATCGGGTTGTTCCATACGGGAGCATACCAGGAATCGCTCGGCGGCTTTGGTGGCATCCAGCACTGCCTTATCCCTGCGCCAAAGCACATCATTATTGGACTGGATGAAGAAGGCGAGTACTATACCAAACTTTTTGCCAAGGAGCAGAGCCATAAATCCATGCTGAAGATCCTGGGCTTTTAGGAGGCAGGCGCTGTAAAAACAGGCATTGAAACAAGTAGGATTGGTAGCATCCCACACAAGTCAATCTCCTGATTCAAGATGCAAATTTTATAACCTGAAAAGAGCCGCTTTCAATAGAGCGGCTCTTCTGCTTTTTATATGGATAATATCTATTTTACAATTGGATTTTCGGCTACAGAAGCCCATTCGGCATAAGCACCGGCATAGAGTTTCACATTCGGGAATCCCGCAACTTCTTTGAGTGCACAATAAAGCACAGCCGCTTTGATTCCGGTCTGGCAATACACAACGATTTCTTTATCGGGTGTTGCCCCGAATTTAGCGGCAGTTGACATAATTTCGGCTTTGGTTTTATATGCGCCTGCAGGGGTAAGCACTTCTTTATAATTCATGAATACGGCGCCCGGAAGATGGCCTTTGCTCTTTTTATCCTTATCCACACCGTTGTATTCATCAATTTCACGTGCATCAAGCAGCTGAGCATTTGGATTTACAGCCAGTGCTTTAACTGCAGCCATATCAGTGTTCATGCTTTGGTCCAGGGCCGGTGTAAAAATAACAGGCTTTAATGTGACAGGAGCCGTTGTCATTGGTATACGGGCTGCTTCCATTTGCGACATTTCCTTGTGTAACAGCACTACATCAGTAGCTCCAATATATTTCAGCACCCACCATACACGGCTGTTATATTTTTGTGAACCATCGTCGTACAGCACTATTCGGGAAGTATTGCTGACGCCTTTTTTACCAAAAATATCTGCAAGATCAGCCACATCTTTAAACTGGCCTTCGATATTCCCCGGTTTATAGAGACTTTTGTGCGGAATGTTGATGGCACCCTGAATATGTTGTTTTGCATAAACATCGGCAGCCTGTACATCAATGACTACCATATTCTTGTTTGTTTTCAACTCAGCAGCGAAATCTTTTGCCTGAATCATAAATGGCCCGGCTGAAGCTGATTTGCCCAAGATGCAGAGCAATGCAACCAGCGTGGATATTATAACAGTCTTTTTCATTTTATGTTTTTAGTTTAATTTAATCTGGATTTGAAACAGAATCATGTCATTTGGGATCTCATTGTAATTTATAAGATCGATTGATGAACTCGATTCGATATTATAAAGGTAGTTGAATTGGAACCTTGTCCAGTCGTTTGCATAATAATTAAGCCCGAATGTAAATGCTGATTGCTTGTATGCCGTATGATCGAAATCCGCTTTATTCATGTCGGGGTCATAGGTTTCGTATTTTACCAGTGGCATAAGTTTCCATTTGGTATTGTACATCAGTTGAGCATAATATCCATTGCTTTTGAAGTTACCAATCACCAGTTCAGGTGTAGCACCGCATCCGCCTCCAACGAGCTTTGATCCTTTATCCTGTCCGAACAAATATTCGGTTTGGAGTATAAAATTGTATTTCCTGAGCGTTAGGTCGAAACCATAACGCATGCGTTCATCCATTGTCGTAACGGTGACATCCGGATTTTTTTGTTTGCCGAATTGATAACTTCCCCCTATACTGATATAATCAAAGGGTGCAAAAACCAAACGGCCGATAAAGTCCTTGGAGCGATCGGCATCCCATTTGTTTTTCCCGGTGCCATTTGTAAAAGATAGGGCATAAGAAAAGATGTTTGTTTTTCCGAGGCCAAATAATTTCAGAGAATCGGTGGTGCCGCTGACCATAATACCCATATCACGGTCGGGTGAGGTGAGCTCATTCACAACTTTAGAACGGTTGATGGTATACAAATCCTGGCATCCTGTTGTAAGTTCAAGCCCAAAAGGTTTTTTAAACTGCCCCATAGAGACTCTGAACCAGGGTTTAAAACGGTTATACGTGACAAACGCATCGAGAAGATAGGGTCCGTTCATAAATGAACTGAATTCGGCCATTACGTAATACGAAAAATCATATGGGATATTCCCTGTAAAGCCTAAGCGGGCCCTGCGAAATCCAAAACTCATGTCGTTTTTGGTAGTGCCATCGGCATTTTTGCCATTAAGTGCCACCTTGAATTCAGGTTGTATATAGCCAATGACTGTTGCACCACCGGATGATGAAGCAGGTTCCATGCAACCCTGAGCATTTGTGCGAAGAAAAGAAAAAAGCGTTAAAATTATGAGTATTGGGAAGGTTTTCATGTTATTTGTTTTTATAAAAAGGGAAGAACCATCTGATCCTTCCCTTTTTCTATGATTGTTTACAGGTACTAATTAGTTACAACGGTCCAGGTTTTTGGCCCTTTATAAATGGCCTTGCTTGCAGTTTTGAGCTGGTCGTAAACAAGATGGTTAGCGCCAAACCCGATTCCTTTGGTTTTATAACCCAGCACATTCAGCCAGAAGCTTGCAATGCTTGAAGTTTGTCCGGTATAGCAATATACCACTGCATCTTTAGATGGGTCAATACCTTTTATCAGGTCGCCGGCAAGGGCAATAACAGGCATGTCTGCTGCACCGGAAAAATGGCCGAAACTAACATAGTCAGCTGCAGGCCAATAGTTCACAATCTGGTAATTAGCAGGATTAGCCAATACATCGGCTCCGGCGGCTGTTGTAAAGCCTGCATCAAGTACAGCCTGTACGCGTTCTTTCAGAATTGCTGCGCCATCAGTTGCTGTTGATGTCCAGATGGGTTCGGCAAAGGCTACGGTTGCCGGTGCTGCAGTTGTAACCCAGTTTGCATTGCCAACAGCAATATTCCCATTTGCTGGTGTTTCAAAGCCTGAATTAGCTACCCAGGGAGTTTTGAAGGTTGAATTCCAGCCTGCCATACCCCATTTAAGAACAACGGCATTCGGGAATCCCGAAAGGCGAAGGGCCATTACAGCTTGCCCTGCAGTTTGTCCTGTGAAGCATACAACACAAATAGGTTTGTCTTTATAATTTGCGGCTGTTGTTACAACATCTTTCAGCGCAACATTGATGGCATTTTTGATATGTCCTGCTGCAAAATCAGTTGCAGGCCGGATATCAAACACATGATAACCTGGTAACGTGCTGGTTAACGGATCTACGCTTCCTCCCGTTGTGGCGTTTGATAATGGATCAATAATCCAGTTCTTTGCCAGATCAGGTAAATCCAGGGTGTTGGTTACCATGTAGGTTTTCAGCGTAAGATAAGCGTTTACAGTTGCAGGTTGTTCCTTTTTACAGGAAGTGAGCAGCAGTAAAGGTAAAGTTGCGAAGATGACCGCAAATAAGAGAATTCTTTTCATGATGAGGTTTTTTAGGTTTGTATAGATTGTTTGAATTTTAAAGGATTTCAAATAAAATTTTTGAAACAGTTTATTATACTGCTTTTTACAAGATTATTTCAAATACAAATCTAGAACCTATCATACGAATGATTACATAGATCATATGGTAAGTGGACGGGAAATAAAATGCCTTACATCAGAAAAAAGATGATCGCCATCAAAAAATAATACAACCTAAATCATAAAAAAATATGTTATTTTGCACCATAAGATATATATAAGAAAAGACATATGGCTGAAACCGATGCTGAAATCCTTCCAACCAGTTTATGCACTACCCATGTATATGATTCCCGTTGCTTTTCGTTACTTTCAAGTGATGAAAAGGCCCTGCTGGAAAGCAAGACCGTAACGATCACCTATCGCAAAGGAGAAACGATCTGCAAGCAGGGCTCCTTCGCTTCAAATATTTTTTTTCTCGAAAAAGGGCTTGTTAAAATATACCTCGAAGGAAGTCCGAAAAACCTGATTCTCACGATAACTCCTGCGGGGCATATGATTGGCGTGCCTGCCATTTTTGAAGGGAACAATACTTTTTTGTATTCGGTTACCACCTATGTGGAATCAGTGGTAAAAATGATTGACATCAATGTTTTCAGACAGCTTTTATCGCTGAATCCTGCGTTTGCATTCAGAATTTTAAATATCATGAATGAAAGCACTGCCCAAACCTATGGTCGTTTTTTCTGCCTGACACAAAAACACCTTCATGGCAGGCTGGCTGATATTCTGATCTGTCTTTCAGGCAGAATATTCAAAAGCCTGCAGTTTGACCTCCCGCTTTCGCGAACCGATTTGGGGGAACTCACAGGAATGTCAACTGAGAGCGTTATCCGGCTCATGAAGGAGCTTAAAGATGACGGGCTTATTGAGATATCAGGGAAATCAATCAGGATAATCGATATGCAGCGGTTGTTGAAAATAAGCGTAGTAGGATAACCGGGATAAGCCTGTAACCACTATCCATCATCCTGTAAAACATCCTTTTTTGCTGCTGCATCGAAGCATTAATCCAGCTGTTCAGAACCAACAAGTAAACATTATATGTCTGGTATACAGGCCATAAACGCATCGCAACTCAAACATGAGCTGGTATATTTCTCACGTTCCATTGGCCTGTATTCAAATAAGGAATTACAAATGATACCTGTTTTCGGGTTAATTTATATCTTTGCACAAGGGATCACTTTCATGTGATATTATTTATTTTTACTTGTCACATGGAATTGGCATGAATATTTTTAACGCATCTCTGGCAGGTGATTTTTAAATCATACCTGTTTCATCTAAAAATTACTGACTATGATAAACTATGGAGGGTTGACCGACGAACTGTGCCACTTCGAAAACGCAAAGATCGTTGTATTGCCGGTGCCTTATGATGGCACGAGTACCTGGGTAAAAGGAGCTGACAAAGGACCTGAAGCACTGCTGGAAGCTTCTGCAAACATGGAGCTTTACGATATTGAAACAGATTCTGAGGTGCATAAAATAGGCATTCATACGATGGAAGCTGTTACTGTAAACAGCAGCCCTGAAGCAATGGCAGATGCCGTTTACAAACAGGTATCACATATCTATAAGAAGAAGAAATTTCCTGTTATCATCGGGGGCGAGCACTCTGTGAGCATTGGTGCCATAAAAGCCAGCCATGAGCATTTTGAAGATCTTACTGTGCTGCAATTCGACGCTCACGCCGATATGCGCAAGGAATATGAAGGTTCGGGTTACAGCCACGCCTGTGTGATGGCCCGCGCCGCTGAGATGGGGCCGATTGTCCAGGTAGGGATCCGCAGCATGAGTGCTGAAGAACGAGAGGATATTCAGTCCGATCGCGTGTTTTATGCCGACCGCCTGCGTGATAACAAAAATTTTATGTTCGATCTGCTGAATAAGCTTTCGAAAAATGTATATGTCACCATCGACCTGGATGTTTTTGATCCCTCAGTCATGCCTTCCACAGGGACCCCTGAGCCGGGCGGAATGCGCTGGTATGCCATGATAGAGACTTTGCAACGTGTAAGCGAACATTCAAATATTGTCGGTTTTGATGTAGTGGAACTTTGTCCAAACAAGGACAATAAAGCGCCTGACTTTGTAGCGGCCAAGCTGGTTTATCAGTTACTCACCTATAAATTTATCACCGGTTTAATCTAGCAAACAACGATTCATTTATACGGGAAGCTGAACAATTTTTTCCCTGAATATAAAAGAGGCTGTCCTGATCAAGGGCAGCCTCTTTTCCTTTATAAAGGCGTATGGATTACCAGTCCAGTAGCCAGGCGAAAATGAGCGGTGCCACAATGGTGGCATCACTTTCTATGATGTATTTTGGCGTGTGAATATCGAGTTTACCCCAGGTGATTTTCTCATTTGGAACTGCACCGGAATATGAACCATATGAGGTCGTAGAATCTGAAATCTGGCAAAAATAACTCCAGAAAGGAACATCATGCCATTCCAGGTCCTGGTACATCATGGGTACCACACAAATTGGAAAATCACCGGAAATACCACCGCCGATCTGGAAAAAGCCTACACCCTTGCCAGCCGAATTATTGCGGTACCAATCGGCAAGCCACATCATGTATTCGATGCCGGTTTTCACGGTTGAAGGATTCAACTCTCCCTTAATGCAGTAAGAGGAAAAAATGTTGCCCATGGTGCTGTCTTCCCATCCCGGAACCACGATGGGCAGGTTTTTTTTGGCAGCTGCCAGCATCCACGAATGTTTAGTGTCAATTTCGTAATCATGCTCCATAACCCGGCTCAGCAGGAGCTTGTACATGTATTCGTGCGGGAAAAAACGCTCTCCGGCAGCCTGTGCATCTTTCCAGATTTTGACGATATGATGCTGGATCCTTCTGAAAGCCTCTTCTTCGGGGATGCAGGTATCGGTGACACGGTTCAGTCCTTTTTCCAGCAGCCTGAATTCATCTTCCGGCGTCAGATCGCGGTATTCAGGAACACGCCGGTAATGCGAATGTGCTACAAGGTTCATGATGTCTTCTTCCAGGTTGGCACCGGTGCAGGAGATGATTTGCACCTTATCCTGGCGGATCATCTCGGCCAGCGACACACCCAGTTCGGCAGTGCTCATGGCTCCGCCAAGGGTTATCATCATTTTTCCACCTTCCAGCAGATGGGTTTCATATCCTTTGGCAGCATCGATTACGGTGGCGGCATTGAAATGCCGGTAATGATGGAGGATAAATTGTGATACAGGTCCTTTATTCATTGTAGATATTTTTGGCAAAGGTAATGGAATGTATGAAATGAGCATAGTTCCAAAAGAACACAGAGAGGCATGAACAATTTGTTTTTTCCTGCGACTTGGGCGGCTGAGAAGCCTGACCTGATCAAAGCCGATGCCAGCGGATCGTGAACTCTTCATTCTTCAATTGATAAACCACAGAACCACGGAAACCTCCCCCTCACGATAGCGTTCCATAGCGCGCCGTGGCAGATTTAATCAATTTAAAAAATCTATTATAGCGTATAATGCAGAAAATCAGTACCTTTGCGCCGAATTTAAACCCAGCTTTGTGATTTTTGAAGATCTGAATCTTACCACCCCCATATTGAATGCATTACATGATATGGGCCTGACAACTCCCACCTCCATACAGGAAAAAGTTTTTTCTCAAATAAGGTCTGGTAAGGATGTTATTGCCATTTCCCAAACCGGTACCGGCAAAACCCTTGCTTATTTGCTGCCCTTACTAGCGCAGCTAAAATATTCGGATCAGCGCCAGCCACGGATCCTGATTGTATTACCTACCCGTGAGCTGGTATTGCAGGTAGCCGGGGAAATTGAGAAACTGGCGGCCTACATGCGGGTGCGTGTCGTAGGAATATACGGAGGGACAAACATAAACACCCAAAAGCTGGCGGTTTATAAAGGCGTTGATATTCTGGTTGCCACACCCGGCAGGCTTATCGATATCGCTTTGAGTGGAGAATTGAGGCTAAAAACGGTTAAAACACTTGTGATTGATGAGGTTGATGAAATGCTGAACCTCGGATTTCGGTTTCAGTTGGCCAAGATCCTCGACATGTTGCCTGAAAAAAGGCAAAACCTCATGTTTTCAGCTACGTTCAGTCCGAATGTTGAAGAACTTACGTCAACCTTTTTCCGCGAAACACACAGGGTTGGGATCTCTGCCCACGGCACCCCATTAGAGCAGATCATTCAAAAGGGCTATTATGTTCCAAATTTCTTCACCAAAGTTAACCTGCTGGAATACCTGCTTGCAGATAAGGAATTTGAGAAAGTTCTCGTGTTCTTCGGTAGCAAACGTCTGGCCGACCGCCTTTATGAGCAACTGGAACCAAAATTCCCCGGCCAGTTATGCGTCATCCATTCCAATAAATCGCAGAACTCCAGGATAAATGCCATAAAGCATTTCGGTGACGGAACCCATCGTGTGCTCATTGCTACGGACATCGCAGCCCGCGGACTTGATATCGCCGATGTTACACACGTCATAAACTTCGATACGCCGGAAGTTCCGGAGGACTATATTCATCGCATTGGTCGCACCGGAAGGGCCGACAAAGCAGGCGAAGCCATAACCTTTATCAACGAACCCGAGCGTATATTCCAGGCAGGCATTGAAAGCCTCATGAAAAAACAGGTCCCCATCCTGCCCTTGCCCGAAGGTGTTGTTGTTTCAACCATTTATACCGACGAAGAAAAGCCATTTGCCGGGAATAAAAACTACCTTAAAATTGGTCCGGCACCTGACCTGACCAAAGGATTCCAACCGAAGAAAGAAAAGAATATTAAGATAAACCAGGGTGGTTCCTACAAGCGTAAGATGGAAGCCAAATATAAGAAACGCCAGACCAGGGGCAATAAACCCTGATAGAGTTGAACAGGCAACAGGCAACAGGAATTAGGCAATAGGCATCAAGCAACAGGAATTAGGCATTAGGCATCAGGCAATAGGTTCGGTATATGAAGTCCAACTCCAGGCACTCTAGGTACTCTAGTGCACTCTAGGCACTCTAGGCACTCTAGGCACTTTCTTTACCAAGGGCCAATTCACCGGAAAAAACGCGCAATTCATAGAATATAATTTCTTGTTTGGAAGCGCTTTGAGATATTTGTTTCGGTATTTTCGACCGGACTTTAATTGCATCGTTTTAATGTTAATATTTGTGTTAAAGTAGCAGCTAAGACAGCACCCCGATCTAAATTTTATTTCTCAAATAATTTTTTATCTATGAAGAACAGGATTATTCTTTTTGCACTCAGCATGATGCTTGGTTTTTCCTCCATCTCGCGCGCCGAAGAAGGCATGTGGCTTCCGCTGATGCTCAGCAAACTCAATTATGCCGACATGCAGAAGAAAGGCCTTAAGCTTACAGCGGAGCAGGTTTACAGCCTGAACCAGGCCTGCATCAAAGATGCCATTGTAAGCCTCGACCACGGCAATTGTACCGGCGAAATCATATCCGGTGAAGGGTTGCTGCTGACCAACCACCATTGTGGTTATGAAGCCATTCAGACCCAGAGTTCTGTCAACCACGATTACCTGACGGATGGTTTCTGGGCCATGAATTCAGGCGAAGAATTGACCAATCCAGGGAAAACAGTGTCATTCCTGCTCCGCATGGAGGATGTTACAGCACGTGTATTGGCAAATGTTACGGCAGGCATGACTGAAGACGACCGTAAGGCTAAAATCGAAATGGCTATCAAAGCTGTACAGAAAGATGCCATCGGGGATACGCATTATGAAGCCAGTGTGGAATCGATGTTCGAAGGCAATGAATATTACCTGTTTGTTTACGAAACATTTAAGGACATCAGGTTAGTAGGTGCACCTCCCTCGGCCATTGGCAAGTTTGGCGGCGATACCGACAACTGGATGTGGCCCCGGCAAACAGGCGATTTCTGCCTGCTGCGCGTATATGCAGGACCCGATGGCAAGCCGGCAACCTATGACAAACAGAATGTGCCTTACAAACCTAAATATGTGCTGCCCATTTCACTCAGTGGAATAAAGGAAGGAGATTTTGCTATGATATGGGGATATCCGGGTGCCACCGACCGCTATGTTACCTCCTATGGAATAAAAATGAAACTGGATCAACTCAACCCTGCCGATATCATTCTTAAACGCAAAAAGATGGATATAGAGAAAGCCGCAATGGATGCAGATGCAAAGGTCAGAATTCAATATGCCAGCAAATATGCTTACCTCGGGAATTTCTGGAAAAAATCAGTGGAAGAAAGTAAAGCCTTGCGCAAACTGAAGGTTTACGACGACCGCAAAGTATCCGAAGATGCATTCGGGAAATGGGTTAGTCAGGATGATGCAAGGGTGAAGCGATACGGGCTGGTTCTTCCCGATCTTGCCGGGGTTTTTGCTGTAAGATCCATCGACAGTGCCGAACTCAGCACTTCGTATTTTTTTGAAACCTTTATGGGCCCGGACGTTCTCATGATGGCCTATAAGGCGGACGAACTGGCCCAATACCTTGATACAGGTAAAGGTGCGGATTCCGCGCTAACAGCATTCAGGTTGTCATCTGCCGCAATCTATAAGGATTATGATGAGGTAACAGATAAGAAGATCATGGCGGCCATGTTCGAAATGTATTACAAGGATGTGCCTGAGATTTATCATCCTGCATTTCTCAGTAAAGCTCAAAGAAAGTACCACGGCGATTTCGGGAAATATGTGGATCACTTATACAAGCGTTCCCTTTTTGCAACAGGTGATAGAATGGCCGCTTTCCTGGTAAGACCGGATTCCAGGAAAATAAAGAAAGATCCGATCATGAAAATTACCAGTGACCTGATTGGTTCCTATATGCGGCTTCGTGCCACGCAGAACGTAACAGAAGACACATACCAGGCAGCAAAGCGGAAACTCATGGCCGGCCTGCAGGAAATGAACCCTGCAGAAAAATTTTATCCGGATGCTAATTCCACCATGCGTGTTACTTATGGCAGCGTGAAGGGTTACTCACCTGGCGATGCCGTGGAATATGCCATGCAAACTACCCTTAAGGGTGTAATGGAAAAAGAAGACCCCACGAATGAGGAATTTATTGTGCCGGCAAAACTCAAAGTGCTTTATGAAAATAAAGATTACGGGCAGTATGGCGAAAACGGGATTATGCCGGTTTGTTTCCTCACCGACAACGATATTACCGGTGGCAATTCAGGAAGCCCTGTGATCAATGGCAGGGGCGAACTAATTGGTGCAGCCTTCGATGGCAATTCGGAATCCATGAGCAGCGATATTAAGTTTAATCCTACACTGCAGCGCACCATCGTTGCCGATATACGCTATATCCTGTTTGTGATTGACAAATACGCAGGTGCCGGCTATTTGCTGAAAGAAATGAACCTGGTCAGGCATTAAGGTATTTCCGGGGGGTGAAATGACTGAGAACGAAGCAGGATTAGTATATACTATCTCGGGAAGGGAAATGCGGGCCGATCGTCCTGAGCCCATCATTCCGGATATTGAAGTATATCCCTATAAGCGCCGGATGGAACCTCAGATGGCGATTGATGCGCTTGTTGAAGGACATTATGTATTAATTGTTGATTTTTACAGCAGCGGCCTTACGCTGTTACTGGCGATCAGGGAATATGTCAAATTAAAATACCCCGATCTGTCATTCCAGGGACAGCGCGCATACCGCTCGGCATTCCGCGAGCTTTCGCATCGCTTATTGCTATTGGTAAACAATCATAAATTAGCTGTCAGGAAAGCACCTGAAATTGGTTGGCTTAAAATCCTTTACCCGGGATTAAGTGAGTTTTTATTGCCATTTCCCCAGGTTCAGGGCTTAAACAGCGCCTGGCAATGGTACCAGAAAGGTATTATAATCCCCGGTTTAAATATAAAAATACATCCCTGGTACGGAACTTATTTCCCGACCCGGTTCGAGCATCTGAAACTCTTCGATAACTGGCTTAAGCAATACAAAGGAGCAAAAAAATCAGCCATGGACATAGGTATTGGCAGCGGCGTGCTCACTTTTCAGTTGTTGCGGCATGGTTTTGAACAGATTTACGGAACGGATTCCAATCCGAATGCTATCATTGGGATACACGAGGCTATGCAGGGAAATAAACTCAGTCCGAAAATAGAGCTCATGTTTGGCGATTTACTGGCCGGCTATGATCAGAAGGTGGAATTGATTGTATTTAACCCGCCATGGCTTCCTGCTGCCCGGGATTCAGAGGGTATAGATAAGGCCATTTATTACGACGACAAACTGTTTCCGCGCTTTTTCGCTGAAGCAGGGCGACACCTTGCTCCCGGGGGGCATGTGGTTCTGCTGTTTTCGAACCTGGCACAAATAACCGGGACAACCGAAGATCATCCCATCGCAGCAGAATTGGCAAGCGGAAAAATATTCCAAAAGGAATTATTCCTGCAGAAGAATGTTGCTTCGGCTTCGGAAAATACAAGGAGGGATCAGAACTGGCGTGCTGCTGAAATGGTTGAATTATGGGTGCTGAAATTAAGGGATATCCCATAGCTGCATTCAAAATTCACTTTGGACCTTTGACCTTTGACCTTCGACCTTGGAATGTGGAATTTGTAGCTTGGAATTTATTAAGAAGATATAATTAGCTTTTTATCACAGAAAAATGTTCCGTTAGACGGAAGTCAGGATGATCTTATCAAGTCAGTGGATGCTGCAATTCAAATTGCATCGACTTCTTCTGCTTCTTGTAGTATTTGATACCTTCTTCATTGCTGATGCCCCGGATAAAGTTTTCGAACATCACTTCAAAAAGCGTAGCAAATGAAAACTTGTCGGGAGGGAAAAAATCGGGGTTGTGCAGGTCGATCAGGCGGCTGATATAGAGGCGGGCAATCAGTTCAATGCTTAGATCGTCGCGGTACATCCCCTGACGGATGCCTTTTTCGATATTGATCTTTATTTTATTGAAGATAAACTCGATGCGTAATTCAAAGTGGTGCTGATATATTTCGGGGTAATATTTTTTAAGGTCAACGCTTATACTGGGGGTGAGACTTGCAAAACGGCAGGCTATTTCCTTGCTTACTGTCAGCAGGATATCGATGGCATTTACATCCTCAAAGTTGTAATCATCAAAGATGGTCTTGAAGCTATCGCGCTCAAATTCAAGTACTTTTTCAACCAGGTCATCTTCATTCTTAAAATATTTATGCATTACCTCAGGCAGGATATCCAGTTTCTTGATAATCTGTGAAAGTGAAACATCCTGAATACCATGGTTAAGGGCGAGTTCGCGCACGCTTATAATGATATCCCGCATTTGGTCGTCCATGAGTTATATTTCAGGAGGTTTATGAATAGCCGGCAGCACCCGGTTTGGAGTTTGGTAAAAGTATAAAATAAATCAAAACGAAGCGTTTTTCTGATTCAGGATTAGTTGTTAAGTGGCAATATATCTCTGAATTAGACCGGCAAATCATAGCTGAGCATGGTTTATCAGGTGCTTTTTAGTTGTAAACGATATAATGCCTTTCATTCTTCATGCCGGGTCAGAAAAGTATTTTTCAGAAGAAGGAATTCTGGTCTGCGAAAAATTAAAATTATTTCAAATAGCATCTGAACGCTTAACTTTGCGTTTTTAAACAGAACATTTGTACTTTAAAACTTCAGCTCATGGCCGGTTCGAAAAATACGAAAATGAAAATAGGCATTCTTACAGCCGGCGGTGATTGTCCGGGAATTAATGCCGCCATCCGTGGCGTAGGCAAAACAGCCATCACCGAATATGGGATGACCGTGATTGGCATAGCCTCTGGGTTTTCAGGACTCATTGACAAGGAATATACCGAACTTAACGAGAATCAGTTATCCGGACTGCTCACCGTTGGCGGAACCATATTAGGCACCTCGCGTGAAAAACCATACAAGAGTGATGTCAATGGGTTGGATAAAACAGAAAAGCCCCGGCTTATCAAAAAGAATTATCACGATCTGGGACTCGATGCCCTGGTGGTGATTGGTGGCAACGGCACCCAGAAAACCGCTGCACAATTGTCTGCCGAAGGGCTCAATGTCATAGGAATTCCTAAAACCATCGACAACGATGTATTCGGGACTGACGTAACTTTTGGCTTCGATTCAGCTGTGTGGATAGGAACTGATGCCATCGACCGCCTGCATACAACCGCCAACTCGCATAAACGCATCATGGTGATCGAGTTGATGGGGCACCATGCCGGCTGGCTGGCCTTATATTCTGGTATAGCCGGGGGCGGGGATGTTATCCTGATCCCTGAAATCCCCTATGATGAAAAGATCGTTGCGCGCTACCTTGAAAAGCGGGCTAAGAATAAAAAGCCATATTCCATCGTAGTGGTCGCAGAAGGAATTGACAAACCGAAAGGCACATCTGCTGCTCACCACATTGCCCAGATGATCCAGCGTAATACTGGCCTGGAAACGCGTGAAACCATCCTGGGTTATATACAGCGCGGGGGTAGTCCTTCGCCCATGGACCGCATCCTGGCCACCCGACTTGGTGCCCATGCCGTTGAACTTATTGCCGAGAAAAAATTTGGTCTGATGGTAACACAGATAGGCAATGGTATCACTTCCGTTCCGCTCGCCCAGGTAGGCGGCAAACTCAGGCTTGTCCCCGCAAATCACTCCCTCATCCGTAAATCACGTAAAATGGGGATCTGCTTTGGAGATAAGTAATCCGCAATTCCTTAATGCTGATAATGCCCATCACCACCACCATGTCTTCTTTCCTGGGGCATATCTGGCATCGCACCATTGAAGTTCCGCAGGTTATATGTGAAAGTAAGCATGAAATACTGCTTCAGAACTTCTGTGTTCGAACTTTCAATGTAGGTGTCTGTTACGCTGCGGCTGAGGCTCTTATTCTGATTTAATAAGTCGTATGCTGTTAGTTTCAGTTCACCGGCATTTCCCTTAAAAAGTTTGGAACCTATACTTGCATTCCAGAGTGCATACTGTGTGGTTTGTTTTGGCGCAATCACATGGTAGTTCTGATAAACGACATTGGTCTGGATAAATAGTCCTTTCCAAAATTGCCAGTTGAACTGCCCGGAAGCAATCTGAAGCAGATAATTGTTGTTAAGTTGTGGCTGGAGTGAATTGTCGACAAGATTGTAGTTGAGATTGTAAGTAAGGGTAAAATCTATTAACTGGCTAATATTGCTACTCAGCACCACTCCCTGGTTAAGTCCTAAGGTGTTTGAAATGTTGCTCCTGTTATTGATGAGGCTTGGCATCCGGTTGTAACTTACCCCTGCATTTAAATTGAAATTGCTCTTCATGAACATCAACGGAAACCCATAGGATATCAATGTCCGTGCATTCCATGCACCGTTGAGATTCCGGGGTACAGAAAGTTGGGCACCACGACGCATTTCCTGTCCATACACCAGCGTATCATGAGCAGCTACAATCGTAGCATTACCAAGGTAGTTTTGAATGGATGTAAACATCAGCATCGCAAAAAGATTTGACGTCTTACCCTTGTTGGCCAATGAAAGCCGCGAGCGCAAGGAATGTCGGTATTCCTGTTTCAGGTTTGGATTACCGGCCGAAAGCAGGAGTGGGTTCGAATTGTCCACCACAGCCTGGAGTTGTGTTACTGAAGGAGGGTTGCTGCTTGCACGGTAGTTAATGCGCAGATTCTTCAGTTCGGTGATCTTGTAATTGAGCATAAACGATGGCAACAGGTTGCTGAAATATTTTCGCGTATCACCAGGCATCGGGAACTCCTGCTGTCCGGTCAGAACTGAATACTGGTAAGCTACGCCTGCATTCAAACTGAGTTTCTTATCCTTATACACATAACCTGTTCCTAAATTGTGGGTCATGTAATCATTGTTGTAAATGTTGGACAGCAGCGTATCAAAAATGTTATACTGCTGTGTTTCATAGCGGTAATTCCAAGTTGATTTATTATTGTTTGTGGTGGAAGAACCGATATTATAACTGACCTGAAGCTGGCTTTTGTCACTGAGTGGCTCCGTATAAGTCAGGTTAGCCGAAAAAGAATTGGTAACTGCAACGGAATTACTGAATTGTTTGATGGAGTCGCTTTGATTGGTAGTTGCTGTTAAATAATACAGGTTTGTTGCATCCAGATAATTCTTTCGGGTGCTGTTACTCAAACCGGTAGTCAGACCAACGGATATTGTGCGCCCTGCCCTGGAAAATTTATGCCGGAACAACATGTCATTGTTAAAGTTATAACCGTTGGAATTACTGTTATTCGAATTATTTGTGGAGCTTTCCAGTTGGCCACCAGTTGACGACGATGCCTGCAGGCTGCTGATGGTGTTGTTTTTCTGGAAACTGAGGCGGGGTGTCACGATGAATGAATTGCGATCGTCAGGATTATATTCCAGTTTCATGTTCAACCGGTGGTTATCGTTATTGCTGAGCGCATTGCTGACTTCATTGTATAACTGGTTGGTGCTTCCGTTCAGTATATACTGCCTGTCCACGATTCTGTTGGTTTTGGTTTCGCCCTTGTTATAAAAGTAACTTGCATTTAGGATCGTTTTATTCGACCAGCTATTCGTATAATTGAGCCCTATGGAGTTGATCGTTGTCAGTCCGGCTTGCGTATTGCCAAAGGAATTGCCTCCGCCGCCCCTGGACCCTCCATGACCGCCTCCGCCACCCATCGCTCCCAGGAAATCATCACTCCCGAAATCCTGCTGGTTAATATTATTGGTATTTCCGAGGATGGAGATCCTGCGGTTACCTTCGAAAAGGTTGAGGTTTAATCCCGCTGAATACCGACCGTCAGAGCCATATCCGGCGGCGAATTTTCCAAATTGACCGGAGTTTTTGGCCGATTTGGTTATAATGTTCATCGTTTTTTGTGCATTGCCGTCATCAAAACCACTCCAGGCACTCTGGTCGGAAAGTTTATCAAAAACCTGTATTTTATCAATGACTTCTGCCGGCAGGTTTCGCAGTGTTACGGTAGGATCGTCGCCAAAAAACTGCTTGCCGTCGACAAGGATTTTTTTGATGTCTTCACCCTGCGATTTGACGGTGCCATTTTCTACGGTGATCCCGGGCATTTTCTTCACCAGGTCCTCGGTAGTGGCATCCTGTGTTACTTTATAGGCTGCAGAACTGTATTGCGTGGTATCTCCTTTTTGCTCAGCACGGATGGCTCCGCTGCTAATGCTTACTCCCTGGAGGCTGGTTGTCGTTGGTGTGAGATTAAGTTTCCCGATGTCTTCGGCGCTTTTAGATAAGGTCACCTGCTTCCTGAACCTTTGAAATCCAATATAGGTAATATCCAGCCAATACTTGCCTTTTACCAGGGTGTTGAATACAAATTTTCCCTGTATATCGCTGTTGGTATAGCTTATTTTAGTGGTATCCTTTGCGTTGATGAGTTTAATAGAAGCCCCGACGAGTGTAAGCTGGTCGTCGGCATTATACAATGTTCCCGTGAGGCGGATACCCTGTGCGCTGATGTTGGTGGCAACAAGAAAAAGGAGAGCGAAAAATAACAGTTTGTAATGTTTCATCATTTAGCAACTAGTTGTAGTAATACAGATAAGCAAAGGTCTGCAAAGTTTAACCGTACTGGTGTTAATTTTTTGTTATTCTGTTTCATATGGTTCATGAAAACATCCCATAGGGTAAGGCCGGTAATAATTTCGATATATTTGTTGCATGGCCGGAGTTGTAAAGCAAATGGCTCCATTGTCTTGAAATAATATTTACCAGCAATTATGAAAGTATTATCGTTTATCATTTTATTCCTCAGCAGTTCGGTTTTTTTTGTGCACGCCCAGGATGTGAAGTTTCTAACATTGTTCGAAAAATCGGGAGGGAAGGAAACCCCCCGCTATGCAGAAACAGTGGATTATTGCAAACTTCTGGATCAATCCTCGGATAAAATCACGTATATCTCTTTTGGCAAAAGTGCACAGGGCAGGGATCTGCCATTGCTCATTGCCGATCGCGATGGACTTACGCGTCCCGAAGACATCCGTGCCAAAGGCAGGATTGTGCTGCTCGTAGAGGCTTGCATTCATGCAGGTGAACCCGATGGCAAGGATGCAGGGCTGATGCTGCTGCGCGATATTGCTTTGGGAAATAAAAGTGATCTGCTTGATCATGTCAGCATCCTGTTTATCCCGATTTTTAACGTAGATGGTCATGAACGGTTCGGTCCCTATAACCG
>JBBRRV010000029.1:0-26929 GCA_038246075.1 Bacteroidales bacterium | reverse complement strand
GTTGGATTACTGTTCGTTTGTCAGAAAGAAAATGTTAAAAACATCGTTCATCAATACTTCACTTAAATGTGCCGATTTCTCAGAAAGTGATCTCACAAGATCTGCATTTTTAAACACCGATTTAATGGATGCTGTATTTGACAGAACTATACTTAAGGAAGTTGATTTTTCGACTGCTACAAATTACCGTATCGACCCTGAAACAAATAACATCAAAAAAGCGAGATTTTCACTTCAGGGAATTATCGGATTGTTGGGCAAATATGACATTGTAATTGAATAGGCAGCAATACCAAATTCCAAGTTCAAAGTCCCAGGCCCCAAATTCCAAGCTCCCCCAATCGCCAAACGTCCCCCGTCCCTCGCCCCTCGTCCCTCGTCCCTCGTCCCCGTCCCCCGTCCCTTGTCCCTCGTCCCCGTCTCCCGTCCCCCGTCCTTCGTCCCTCGTCCCCCGTCCCTTTTGAAAGCAATTTTCTGAGTTTGCCATTATTGAAACGCGGTTGTGATTTAACTCAGGCCATTTTCCTTTTCTCGATAAGTGAAAAGAAATTAGTGCGGTATGTGTCACTCACCGGTATTAGCTGGTCGGCAATTTTAATGCGGTTCCGTTCAATAGAGCTGATCTTGTCGATGGCAACAAAGAATGATTTGTGAACCCTGCAAAATTGTGGCTCGCGGAGCATATCTTCGATACGTTTGGCATTCATCAGGGTCATGATGCGCTTGCTCTTTGTTACGATGCGCCAGTAATCGCCCATTCCTTCCACAAAGAGCACTTCCGAAGCAATTACCTTTTCGATGCGTGTTTCCGTTTTAACAAAGAAGAAGGCTTCTTCGGCAGGTTCTGGTGGCTGAACTTCCTGTTTAATGGTTTCGCGCATTTCGGGAAATATGCGTTCGCTGGCCCTGTTCACACCCTTCAGAAAGCGTTCAAAAGAGATGGGTTTCAGCATATAATCCAGCACATCCAGCTCGAATCCCTGGATGGCATAATTGTCGTATGCAGTAGTAAGAATAACGAATGGCCTGTTTTTTAAGGCATTCAGCAATTGAATGCCGGATAGCTCTTCCATCTGGATATCCAGAAACATAAGATCCACCTTGTTATCATGGATAAAATGAATTGAATCCACCGCATTATCGAAGGTGCGGAGCAGGTTCAAAAAAGGAACCCTGGAACAGTACTCTTTGATGATATCGAGCGCCAGCGGCTCATCGTCGATGGCAATACAATTTATATTCATTTCTGATCCTCTATGGTTAGTTTAACTGAATACATCTGTTCACCAGGCGTGATTAATAAGCTGTGTTTGCCGGGGTAAATGAGTTCCAGCCGGCGTCGTATGTTGTTAAGGCCGTTGCCGCCAGAGCCATCATGCGGCTCCAGCACATTTTTTTTCATATAACTGGTCACTTCGAAATGTATCTGCTTAAGGTCAATAAACAAATTTATCAAAATACCCGGATTTTCAACATTCCGGCTACCATGTTTAAAAGCATTTTCCACAAAGGGGATCAGGAGCATCGGCGCAATGGTACGACCATTCATCTCCCCCTGTATATTCATCACCACAAAATCCTTTTGCTTGAGCCTGAGGTTCTGGAGTTCAATGAAACTTCTCAGGTATTCCACTTCCTTTTCGAGCAACACTTTGTCGGCAACGGCATCATAAAGCATATAACGCATGATGCCCGAGAGTTTCATTACCGCAGCCGGAGCATCCTCCGATTTTTTATAGACCAGCGAATAAATATTGTTAAGCGTGTTGAACAGAAAATGAGGATTTACCTGAGAGCGCAGTAAAGCAAGTTCACTGGCTTGTTGCTGCAGAACCAATTCCGCTTTCAACTTCTGAGATTCATACCAGTCAGTTGCCAGCTTTATCAGCAGGGCATAAATGCTGTATACGATGGATAGACGCAGGTTGTTTGAGAACCAATAGGATACCCATTCCATCATCTTGGGCGGTGATTGCATGATGTATTTCCAAAAATACAATTCTGCATAATATTTGAATCCTGCAAAAAAAAGAACCAGCAGAATGCCAAGTGCGATGCTCTTCAGTTTGTTTCTGTATCCAAGAAGGAGCGGCAGGAAAAGAAATATGACGTAAAAATTGATGACATTCAGAACAAGCGTCTCGGCCAGGTTAACGAAAAAGAAATCCTCAGCTTTATTGATGTACAAAGGGTACAACATCTGGTTCAGGATGTATATCCAGAATGCAATGTGGATAAATATTTTATATTTTGTCTTCATTTGATCGGCGGCTCACGTTTACATTAATAAAGTACAACAAAATTAGGGATTTCGATAAAACTTTGACAACCAAATCGATAAAGCCATCATAAAATTCGTCATTCCTGCGCGAATATCGGTTAACAGCCCAAAATCAGTATTTTGGTTGATTCAACGAATATATTCACTGTTACACCGATTCAATTTTGAATAACAATTTATTAAGCCCAACTATGTTCTGCCTTAAGAAATAAAATGATTTTCTCTAACCCTTGCGGGTAAAAACAGGGAGTAAAATCGACCTGAATTGCCTCCCGGCGTATGCATATTTCCGCATATAAGCTGTATCTGTTAATTTTAATTTTCGTTAACAGTCACTGATAGCGATACATACAGACTTACAAAGACCAAAGGTCTCTTCAAAATGCAAAAGGTATGTTTACATTCCTTATCTTTGCGCCATCATATATCCTACCTATTTCCAACAATCGCAACCTTACTCTAATTTTAAAAGTGCAGGAAGTAATTTCCGGGCACACTTTGGTTATGTCGAAAAAGGGACAGCAGGTTATCTGATCAAAAATTCATAGATTCTTTAATACACCCGCTGATATGGCCTACGCAAGGAGCATTCAGCCATTTTAAAACTTAAAAATGTCATTCGAAAACTTAAATTTAATTGAGCCTATCCTCAAGGCTTTAAAAACTGAAGGATACACAATACCCACACCTATACAGGAAAAATCAATTCCTATCATTCTCCAGCATAAAGACCTGTTGGGCTGCGCCCAGACCGGCACCGGGAAAACGGCGGCATTTGCCATCCCCATTATACAGTTGCTGCAGGAAGAAACAACAAATGTTGCAGCACCCCGCGTAATCAAAGCACTAATTCTAACACCTACACGCGAATTAGCTATTCAAATAGGCGAAAGTTTCACCTCCTACGGAAAACATGTGGGGCTAAAACACCGCGTAATATTTGGTGGCGTGCCACAGAATCCACAAACCAATGCACTTAGAGCTGGTCTGGACATCCTTATTGCCACACCGGGCCGTTTACTCGACCTCATGGACCAGGGATTCGTGAACCTGCGAAACGTAAAATTCTTTGTACTTGACGAGGCCGATCGCATGCTCGACATGGGATTTATCCACGATGTGAAAAAAGTAATTGCCAAGTTGCCATCCAAAAGACAAACACTGTTCTTTTCGGCAACCATGCCAGCTGAGATTCAGAAACTGGCTGATACCATATTGTCAAACCCATCGTTTGTCGAAATAAAGCCTGTTACTGCCACGGCAAACCTCATCAGACAATCCGTTTACTTTGTGGAAAAAGAAGACAAACGGTCGTTACTGCTGCACTTGCTGGAGGACAAATCCAATTCAAGTGTGCTTATTTTCACCCGCACAAAGCACGGAGCCGATAAGGTGAGTAAGGACCTGATCAAAATGGGCATCAAAGCCGCCGCCATTCACGGGAATAAATCGCAGAATGCCCGCCAGAATGCTTTGGAGAATTTCAAAAACGGGGAAATACGCGCACTGGTAGCGACAGATATTGCCGCCCGGGGAATTGACGTGGAAGAACTTTCACTTGTTATCAATTATGAACTCCCGAATGTCCCGGAAACCTATATTCACCGTATTGGACGGACAGGAAGAGCCGGCGTAAGCGGCATTGCCATCTCATTTTGTGATGCGGAAGAAAAGGCATTTCTGAAAGATATTCATAAGCTCATATCGAAAACGATACCCGTGATCCTGGATCATCCATACGCCATGAGCGACACATCGCTGAATACACCCTATATTGCACCGAAGAAAGTTATACAGCAGCGCAGGCCTTCTACAACAGGCTATTCACGCGGAGGCGAGGATAAATGGCACGGACGTCAGCAGTCAAGGACGCGGTAAACATGCGCTTTAATTAAAGGCCGGCAATCAGGAAAACATCCTGTTTGCCGGCCTTTTTATGTTGTGTGAAGTCTGTTTCTTTATATTTGCATAAAAGAAACGCCTTATGCTCCCTTTGCTAAGTAAATCATCAAAAACACCTGTTGCAGGCAGCCAGGTGAAGCTGATCGCAGATCCGAAAGAAATCAAACCTGGTTTCCTGACTGAACAGGAACTGAATTATGTTTTGCAGCGCAAGGCATTAAAAAAAGAAATTATCGCCCTGAACAGATACAGCGAATGGATATTCATTCAGTTTATCACGCCGCTTGCCGAAGGTCAGTCCAGGGGAGTCTATCTCGAAAAATGCCGTAAGGCAGGCGACAGCCTCCTTTCACTTCTTCACGAGCACGATATTGCCGATATAACGATTTCAGCTCCGGCAGAAATGTCCGGCGAAACCCTGGCCTTTGCCGAAGGGATGCTGCTGGGAAATTACCAGTTTATGAAATACCGCGCCGATGCCGGCGAAAAAGGTTTTACGCTGAAGCACATCCGCCTGATGTGTTCGGCGGTATCACCTGAAGAAGTTAATGAACTTAACCTGCTCGCCGGTGCAGTATACAAATGCCGCGATCTGGTCAATGAGCCACTCTCCGCGATAAATGCCACAGGTCTTGCCCGGGCATTTGAACAAATGGGCGCTGAAGCCGGCATAAAGGTCGAAGTGCTCAATAAAAACAGGATTGAAACCTTGAAAATGGGAGGTTTACTTGCCGTAAACAAGGGCAGCCTGGACCCACCAACTTTTACCATCATGGAATGGAAACCTGTTGGACATTTGAATACAAACCCAATTATTTTTGTTGGAAAAGGTGTGGTTTATGATACAGGTGGTCTCAGCCTGAAGCCATCCAAAAGCATGGACACCATGAAATGCGATATGGCCGGAGCTGCCGCTGCTGCCGGTGCCATTTATGCCATTGCAATGGCCAAACTGCCGCTGCATATCATAGCACTGATGCCTGCCACCGACAACCGGCCGGATGGGAATGCCTATGTCCCGGGCGACATCATCACCATGATGGATGGAACCACCGTGGAAGTGCTGAATACCGATGCGGAAGGCCGCCTGCTGCTCGCAGATGCCCTGAGTTACGCTAAAAAATATGAACCCTCCGTGGTGCTGGACCTTGCCACGCTAACAGGTTCAGCTGATGCAGCCGTGGGCCAGTATGGTATTGTGGCCATGAGTGCCCGGGCCGGCGAGGATTATAGCCTGCTGCAGAACAGCGGGGAACAGGTTTGCGAGCGTATTGCTCCTTTCCCTTTCTGGGATGATTATGCCGAATTGATTAAGTCAGAAATTGCCGACCTCAAGAATATTGGCGGATCGAAGGCAGGTGCCATTACAGCGGGCAAATTCCTTGAACATTTTACGGCTTATCCCTGGATTCACCTGGATATTGCAGGACCTGCATTTACCGACAAACGCGACAGCTATCGCGGGCAGGGCGGCACCGGAACCGGCGTAAGGCTGTTGTTTGCATTTGCCAAAAACTATGCTAAAAAGTACACAAAGTGAGCCTTCTCCGGAGCTCGCTCTTTCCCTTGCCAGGGAAAATAGATTTGCTCGTGGTTCAATATAAAAACTGGCTCATTTGAGCTTATATTTCACATATCTTAAGTAATTTTGCCAAATTAATAAGGACTTTACAGAAAATATTCTTTTGTGGACAAAGACCAGAAAATTACAACAGATTACTTGGGAGTTCACTAATATTTCATGGTCTAATTTGAGTTTTTTTTATTAACAACAGCCAGGAGATGAAGTCGTTTTTCGTCTGACCACAAAGCAATAAATGAGTTACAGATGAGGACGCTGCTCTTAACTTTTATAATGGTTTCTATGACCAGTTTTGCTTCAGGGCAGCACGATCATATTTTGAAGGTATTGTTCCGTTATGGATCCAGACCTGCCCGCGGTTTTGAGAAGGTTGAAAAGTACGACTTTGGCGGGATTCATGGCGGACATGTATGCCTCGGCATTGATTCCGTGGTTATCGGCTTCGATTCACCAAATGGTTTCCATATTTTCCCAAGAAAGAAAAATAATAAAGGCTTCTGGGTCCGCGAGGAGGAAGCTGACTTTATGAAGGACACTATAAAAAAGAAATATGCGATCGTCCAAATTCCAATTTCTGATGCGCAGTATCTTCTGCTACATACAATCTTAGCTGAATATATCAAAAATCCGCCTTATGACTATGCTTTCTTTGGCATGCGCTGTGCTTCTGCCACTTATGACGTTCTCAGCCAAATAGGACTCCTTGAACAAAAAACATATTGCAGGAATATAAAATCAAACTTTTATCCGAAATTATTCCGCAGAAAAATTCTTCGATTAGCCAAGAAGCATGGCTATAAAATCACCCGTTTAAAAGGAAGAAAAACGCGGCAATGGGAAGAGGATTGATAGAGAAGAAGAAATAGGTAGAAATACTTAGAAACACATGGAAATTCCACTCTGCTATTTATTGCCTATTGCCTAAATAAAGTGCCTGGAGTGCGCTAAAGTGCGCTAGAGTGCGCTAGAGTTGATTTTCTAAGATAGCTTCTTTTATAATGATACACTCGTTTTTTAATATCGGACCCTATTGCCAATTGCCTATTGCCTATTGCCTATTGCCTTTCACTAATAAAACCAACAAATGGAACTACAACCAAACAATCCCCTTCATGGCATAACACTGGAAATGATCCTGAATCACCTGGTAGATTTTTATGGTTGGAAGGAACTAGGCGACAGGATCAATATTAAATGTTTCACCGATCACCCCAGCATTAACTCCAGTTTGAAATTCCTGCGATCAACTCCCTGGGCCAGGCAGAAGGTAGAGGATCTCTACCTGGAATTTATGAAGAGGAACACCTAATGCGACTTTGGTTTAAAGTGCAATAAAACGATTATATTTCCGAATTCAATACTTCAGACTCCAAACCTTCTGCTAATTATTCTCAAGTCTCACATCCCAACGCCCTGGCTCTGCAATCTCGAATTCAAGGGTACAATGGTTTATGGCGGTATGAAGTGTGTTAGGTGTTGTATAGATTATCTTGCAGGTGAAGGGAAAAACGATCTGATCAAAACCCATGTAACCGCTATAAATGAACTCGGTTCCGCTATTGGCCTGCATGCTTAGATCTGTGATCTCCGTGTTGGTAAGACCATTCATAATCATTTTGATGATGACCTGGTTACCATCGCCCGTTTTGTTAATTCTTACGGATGTAATATTTTGGTTATGTTTAATCTTTGGAGCAACAGGTTTGGGTCCGAGATACCGATCGTTTTTCCAAACACCTGATTGTATAGCTTCCTTACCTTCGAGCGTATAATGATATTCACCAACTCCTTCGCGTTTCCCCATCAGCCAATCACCATCGTAAGACTGGCCTGTCGACCATTTGTAAGTGCCTTTGCCATTGGGAAAGCCCTTCCTGAACAATCCTGTATAGGTATCAATGCCCCGGGCAGTGCCTTTGCCATGCGCCAGCAGATTCTTGCACTCGCCCTCGTAACTGCTCTGGATATTTTCCATCAACACTTTACATCCCTGCTGCGCGATTGCATGAGAAACCGCGAAAATCATTGCGATAGTTAACAGGATACTTTTTGAGATATTCATGTTTGAGTATATTTTTTGTATCCTGCGCAAATGTATCTGAAATACATCATAGCTAAGCCTGAAGCAATATGTGCAGTTCGGGAAAGGCTCAGATGACCTGTATTACTCAGGCATTTAGAGGTCACTCAGCATTTTAGCATCCTGCATAATGACATCATAAGCGTATCCTGCACCAAAATTCCTGTTCAGTGTGATCACACCTTCAAAGATGACGACATCACCAACTTTAACACTTCCTGAAGTTGTAATGGTAAGATCGTAGTTTCCTGAATCAATTGTTCCATCCTGGAGATGAACCCAGTTTGTATTCATGATATCAGCATTGAATTTTACGACTTCACCCCTTATTTTTACTTTTTTACCTGCATAAGTATCCCTTTTTGCATAAAGTTCGGCAATGGTGATACCACCTTCAACAGGTTTTACGGATATACCTTTTTTCATCTCAACAACCTTTTTACCCTTTGTGACATTCTCAGGCATTGTTTTGGCAGCCGACAAAGGCTGGTCGCTGAATTTCTGAACAAATAAAATTGACTTAAATGTTCTGTTTAATTCTTTGCTTTTAAAATTAGCCATCTCCATCGGATCAACATAGTAATAGGTTCCGCCTTTTTTTATATCATTTTTTTCAATAGCGAGCCAGATCTCCTTGTCACCTTCCATTGCACGCAGGTATGTGTAGGCGCTTGTCTGGATGATTTCTTCAACAGTGCACATATGCTCTCCCGGAGCCAGGGCAACTGCTTGCTTGTTACTATTGGAGTTGCAGGAAGTCATCATCACGATGAAACCGGCGAGCAGGATAAATGATTTTAATTGCATTCTCATGGGTATCTCTTTTTGATATGATTAATTTGGGATTAATTATCGAATTAAGATGCAAATGTATTTATTAATATGCACATCTGTACATAACATTAAAAATCACCTTGTCCTGAGATGCCCTCAGAATTTTGATCCCTATGCCATAGCGGCATAACCTTAAACCGTATATTTGCAGAAAACTGAATAGCATGATCCGCACACAGGAAAACGAAAACAGAATAGTCGTTGGTATTACACATGGCGACATGAATGGCATTGGTTACGAGGTTATTATCAAAGCTTTTCTTGATGCCCGTTTGCTCGAACTTTTCACTCCGGTGGTTTATGGCTCGTCGAAAGTGGCATCCTATCACCGAAAAGTCTTAAATATCAATGATTTTAGTTTCAACCTGATCAAGAAAGCCGACCAGGCCAACCCAAAACGGCCCAATATCATCAATGTACATGATAAGGACATTAAGATCGACCTTGGGGAATCCACTGCGGAAGCCGGAGAATTGTCGCTGCTGGCACTGGAAGCTGCCGTGGAGGATTTGAAGAACAAACAAATCGATGTGCTGGTCACCGCACCTATCAACAAGAAAAATATCCAATCGGAAAATTTCCATTTTAACGGTCATACCGAATACCTGGCTGCCAAATTCGGTGCAAACGACTGCCTGATGCTGATGGTGAGCGAGCAAATCCGCATTGGCGTTATTACGGGCCATATTCCGCTGAGTGAAGTTCCTGTTGCCATCACACAAGACCTTATCCTGAGCAAGATCAGGATCATGAATGAATCGCTGAAGAGAGACTTTGGCATTGCCAGGCCCCGTATTGCGCTGCTCGGGTTGAATCCGCATGCCAGCGACGACGGGCTGATCGGGAATGAAGAACAGGAAATCATTATTCCGGCCATTGCCAAAGCCACCCATTCGGGCATCATGGCTTTTGGACCTTATCCGGCCGATGGCTTCTTCGGATCCGACAATTATACTAAGTTTGATGGCATTCTTGCCATGTATCACGATCAGGGTCTTATTCCCTTCAAGACATTATCGTTCGAATCGGGCGTTAATTTTACGGCCGGCCTACCCATTGTTCGCACATCTCCTGCACATGGCACCGCCTATGACATCGCCGGCAAGGACATTGCTTCACCCGACTCCTTCCGCGCAGCGATATACCTGGCCTGCGACATCTTCAACAATCGGATGATGTATGATGAAATTACGGCCAATCCATTGACTGTTGCTAAGCTCGAAACAGAAAAATAGCACACACTACAAACTTTTACAGATGCCGAAAAATTCCTATACGATAGCGGAAGTGGCCCTTATTGTTAAAGGCTCAATGCTTCAGTTGGGCAAAGGCAAGGAACTTGTGAGCGAATTGCTGATCGACAGCAGGCTGCTGCTTTCCCCTGCCCATTCGTTGTTTTTTGCCCTCGTCAGCAAGCGTAACGACGGACATAAGTATATTCTTGATCTTTACGAGAAGGGTGTGCGCAATTTTGTCGTTTCAACCGAACCCGAAACGTTCCAGCTTTGCCAGGAAGCGAATTTTGTGCTCGTAAAAGACACGCTGCATGCACTTCAGTCCTTATGCGCTGCACATCGCAGACAATTCAGCATTCCGGTAATCGGCATTACAGGGAGCAACGGTAAGACAATTGTAAAGGAATGGCTTTACCAGCTGATGTTCGAAGATAAAAACATCGTGCGCAGCCCCAAAAGTTACAACTCCCAGATCGGCGTGCCGCTATCGGTATGGCAAATGTCGCCCGAAAACAAACTTGCCATTTTTGAAGCGGGCATTTCTGAACCCGATGAGATGGATAAGCTTCAGGCCATTATCCAGCCCACTATTGGCATTTTTACCAATGTAGGCCATGCTCACGATGAGAACTTTATTAACCGGAATCAGAAAGTTGGTGAAAAACTGAAACTTTTTACCAAAGTAAAAACGCTTATTTACAGCACTGATGATACCGAACTGCACGAACGCCTGCTAAAAACAGGTCTTATCGACCTTATCGGAACCTTTACCTGGAGCCGCAAAAACAAGGCCGACGTAACGATCCGCACCACCGAGGTTATGAACCGGCAAACCACCATAACAGCCGAATACAAAGAACGTAAGATCGGGATAACCATTCCTTTTATCGATAATGCTTCTGTTGAAAACGCTATTCATTGCTGGGCTACCTTGCTCTACCTGGGATATGACAATGCTGTGATTGAAAAACGTATGCTTTTGCTTAGCCCCATAGCCATGCGGCTTGAGCTCAAGGAAGGCATCAACAACTGCTCACTGATCAATGACTTCTATAACAGCGACATCGATTCGCTTGCCATAGCGCTCGATTTCCTGCACCAGCAGAAGCAACACCGCAAAAGAACAGTCATTCTTTCCGACATTCTGCAGAGCGGGCGCAGCGATACGCACCTTTACGGAGAAATAGCATTGCTGCTCGAACAGAAAGAGATCGACCATATCATTGGTATCGGAAAATCGATCAGCAGGCAGGCGAATCTTTTCCCCATGGAGAAATCATTCTTCCCGGGTACCGATGCCTTTCTCGAAACTTATGCCTTTGCATCCTTTTCCAATGAAACCATCCTGCTGAAAGGTGCCCGGGTATTTGAGTTTGAACGCATCAGCGAAGCCTTGCAGCAAAAGACGCACGAGACCATTCTGGAGATAAACCTTAGCGCACTGGTGCATAACCTCAACTATTTCCGGTCAAGGCTTTCACCGGGTGTTAAACTGATGGCCATGGTAAAAGCGTTTTCCTACGGGACCGGCAGTTTTGAGATAGCAAATATATTGCAGTTTCACCAGGTAGATTATCTGACAGTGGCCTATTCCGACGAAGGAGTGGAATTACGCAAAGCCGGCATAAACATGCCTATCATGGTGATGAATCCCGACGAGCAAAGCTTCGATTCCATGTTAAAATATTGTCTGGAACCCGAAATTTACAGTTTCCGCACCCTCGCCATGCTGGAAGCCTCACTGGCCCGCCGGACACACCAGAACTACGCCATGCTCATTCATATCAAGCTTGATACGGGTATGCATCGCCTGGGCTTTGATCCTGAGGAGCTTGATGAACTCATCGAACGACTTAAAGCTAACCCCATGCTTAAAGTGGGCAGCATCTTTTCACACCTGGCTGCCAGTGAAGACCCTGCCCAGGATGATTTTACACGCCGGCAAATCGAAACCTTCAGAGCGAACAGCGAACATTTTATACAGGCTTTTGATTACCCGGTATTGCGGCATATATTAAATTCATCAGGCATCAGCCGTTTCCCGGAAGCTGACTTTGATATGGTGCGACTGGGAATAGGTCTCTATGGCATTGGCTGCTCCGATGCCGAACAGGCCCAGCTCGAAAATGTAAGCACGCTCAGGTCCAGTATTTCGCAGATCAAAGAGATTAAGGCAGGCGAATCTGTCAGTTACAATCGCCGCTGGATAGCGGAACACAATACACGTGTTGCCGTCATACCCATTGGTTATGCCGACGGCCTGAGCCGGAGGCTGGGTAACGGGCAGGGCCATGTATTGCTCAATGGCAGCCTGGCCCCCATCATCGGAAGCGTTTGCATGGACATGTGCATGATCGATCTCACCGGCATTGAAGCCAAAGAAGGCGACGACGTGATCGTTTTCGGCAAGGAGTTACCCATTACCCGCCTGGCCGAAGAATTGGAAACAATTCCCTACGAAATACTTACGGGTGTGTCGCGCAGGGTAAAGAGGGTGTATTTTCAGGAATAGCAATGAAACTACGATCTGCACTCTTAGCCTGGCATGATGCCGACAGACCTACCGAACGAAGAATTGCCATTGCGCTTCTTTTCATTTCATTCTTCCTGCTTACATGGATTACCTGGTTATCTGACGGCATTTATACAGGTTCCGATAATATCAACCACTACCACATCGCTCATTTTGCCTGGAAATATCCGCATCTGCTTCTCGACCACTGGGGCAAACCACTTTTTACCTTATTCAGTTCACCTTTTGCCTGTTTTGGCTTTTTCGGCGCCCGGATGTTCAACATTTTTGCAGGCTTAACCACAGCCTGGCTTGCTTACCTCACCATGAGCCGCCTTGGATACAGGAATGCCTATCTCACAATTATATTTGTTGTTTTTGCACCGATCTATTTCATGATGCAGATGACTTCGCTTACCGAGGTTTTATTCAGCCTTGTTCTGGTGCTTGCAGTTTACCTTTATTTTACCGACCGGTTCCTGTTTTCGGCCGTTGTTTTGTCCTTCCTGCCCCTGGCCCGCACAGAAGGGATCATTATCCTGCCCATTTTTGCACTGGCTTATCTGTTCCGCCGCAAGTGGTGGGCTGTTCCATTACTGGCGACAGGTTTTCTTGCCTACAGCCTTGCCGGCATGGGCTATTACCACGATTTCCTGTGGCTTATTCACCAGAATCCATACACTGGCGCTAAAGATATTTATGGCAGCGGGTCATTGCTGCATTTTGTCAAAGATACAGGATTCACTTTAGGCATGCCCCTCGCCTTGCTCATGCTTATGGGGATCCTTGCACTTGGCTGGCAGATCGTGAAATCCTCAGGCATCGACCGGGTAAAAGCATTGAGCATCTTCTGGATTATTTTCATACCGTTTGCACTATATTTTACCTTCCATTCCATTCTCTGGTGGAAAGGACTTGGAGGCTCCCTTGGTCTTACCCGGGTAATAGCCGCTGTAGTTCCACTGGCCTGCATGATCAGTCTTATCGGATACAATGCTGTTGCAAGATTTCTCTCCTTTAGCCGGGTGGCCGGAATATGCTTTATGCTGGCCGTTGTTTTCATCATTATCCGCACCACTTTTGCAGTAAACAATGTTCCGGTGAAGCTTGAAACTGCAGATAAAGTGATGAAAGAAACAGCAGAATGGGTGAAAAAGGAGAATAAAACCGGGAAGTTCATTTATTACTATGATACCCAGGCGTGCTTCTTTCTGGGCCTTGATCCATATGATGCAGTGAACAGCCGCATGCTCATTTATGATGGAGGGCTGCGCCCTGAAATACTCGCCGATAGCAGCCTGCTGATATGGGATGCCCACTTTGGACCAAACGAAGGCCATGTGCCGCTCGATACGGTCATGAATCAACCGTGCTTCAAACTGTTAAGGGTCTTCCGCCCTGATCAACCTTTTACTGTATTAGGAGGTTATAACTATGAAGTGTATGTTTTCCGGCGTCTCCCAAAGGGCGCTGCAGCTGTGAATAATCGCAGCATACTTTCCGGCCTGGCCGCTGCCGAAGCTGTGCAAAGCGATTTTCACATCCTTGCTGACATGGATTTTGAATCACCCGCTGCGGGGCAGGACCAGCGAAAATGGACGCAGGAAAATGCACACTCAGGTAAATCGTCCTATCGCCTGGCCAGTGCTGATGAATATGGCCCCGAAGCCTCAGCGTTGGTTGCTGCCATGAACCCTGCAATGACATTTCCCATGCGCATCGAAGCTTCAGTATACATCTTCACAAAACAAAAGCCGGCTAAAAACCAGGTGGTTCTTGTGATTTCCTGCGAAAATAAAGGCAAATCATATAGTTACCAGACTGCTGATCTGGGTATGAGCGTAAAGGCGGGAAGCTGGACTAAACTTGCTACAGTGGCCAACATAATGGACTGCAAATCGCCTAAGGACAATATAAAGGTTTACTTATGGCATCTAGGTAAAGATGAACTCCTGGTGGATGATTTGAAGGCAGAAGTCATCGTAAAAAAAGCAAAATGACCACTGGTATTTATGCTTCAAATTTATTTGCCGATAAATTTGATTTTATTCATCGCATAAAATACCATGCGGAGCAATATAAAACCATGCCTGAATCGCGATATATTGGTATCACCATATCCTCTTGCCCTGTATCGGATAGGAACTTCGATGGTTTTCAGGTTAAGTTTGGCTGCACCAAAAATGAGATCGAAATCACCAAAGGGATCAAAGTCGCCGAAATAGCTCCTGTTGGCTATTAATTTCTCATAGTTTTTGCGCGACAGCACTTTGGTCCCACAAAGTGTATCCTTCATGCGCTGGCCCAGCAACCAGGTAAACATCATGGAGAAGAACTTATTCCCAAGCAGGTTGATACTTCGCATGGCTTCCTTCTCCATCGGATAAACCAGCCGCGTTCCATTGATATATTCACCTTTACCGGTGGCAATTGCATTGTAGAACCTTGGAAGGTCTTCAGGAGGAACAGTCAGGTCGGCATCAAGTATCATCAGAATATCACCCCTGGCATTGGCAAAACCCATGCGAACGGCGTCGCCCTTGCCTTTGCCCGGCTGCACGTAATAGCTCAGGTCGCGGACATCCTTGTATGCTTCGCACACGCGCTTAATTTCCTCAAGCGTGTCATCGGTGGAATTTCCTTCCACGAAGATGATTTCCGTATGTTTGCCCATGTTTGGTGTACGTTTAACGGCATCCTCAATGTTGCCTTTTTCGTTTCGGGCAGGTATTACAATGGTTACGCTGTAAAGGTCATTATCCTGGGGAGCATTTACCTCCCTGCGGGCAGTAATATAACCGGTAAAACAGAGTTGGTTGAACAAGGGCAGAAAAGCAATATATTTATTGATTAACCATGATAGCAAAGGAATGTATTTCGGACAAAGGAAACGTTTGCCGGTCTTTATGATGTCGAAGCCTTCGAGCCTTAGCAATCCTGAAATATCCTCCCTGTTCAGCCAGTTGAGCCGCGGCTGTGGCATTTTCAGGTGAAGTTTTTCGGCAAGCGAAAGCACCGGCAGCCAAAAGAAGTTATGGTAACTGATGATGATACGGCTTTCGGGGGATGTCACCTTGTTAAGTTCCTTAAAGGCCGATTGGATATCTTCCAGTAAGCCCAGCGTATTGGATATTACAATATAATCGAAAGTTTCCGAGAGTGTAATGTTCTCAGCATCCATCTGGTGAAATTCCAGGTGGGGGAAATTATCTTTTGCCCGCAATATCATTTCTGCGGAGATATCAATGCCGACGCCACGCGAAGGCTTGATGCTGTTCAACAGATCACCGGTGCCACATCCGATCTCCAAGACTTTTGACCCTTCAGGAATATTAAACTGGTAGAACCGCATCAGGTCGTGATTGTAATACCTGTTGCGTCTGAAGTAAGCGGCGCGTTTAGGTGCTATAAGGTCTGATGCCTTTTGAATGCGTAATTTATTTACCGATAAATCCTTCATCATTTTACCTGCTGTTCATGTTTCATGACAATCCTGAGGTCATCAAAATATAGTTCTGACTGTCCGGAATTCCAGGCATAGATCTTTAGTTGTTTGCCGGCCATAGTAGCGGGAATAGTAAATGAAAGTACTATTTTATTCCAACCATCAGGTCCATTCAAAAGCGCCATCCTTTGTTGAACATAAAATCCGGTCTCCGAAGGTCCTGCCGCCACAAGCCATCCATCATTGAAACCGCCCCGGCGCCAGGCGCTTACTTCAAATTTATCACCCGGATGAAGACTATCCATCTTCAACGTCATGGCATAAGGATTTGACGGTGTCAATTTAGCTGAAAATTTGCCTGAAAGTGCCTTTTCATTACTGCGGGAAACCCCGCTTTCAAAACGATACCCGCTGCTTGTTGTATAGAAGATGTTGTCATCGGTAATGGTTTCGGCATCACAGGTTACATCCATATCCGGGTTTTGTTGGATGGAAGAACCCGAATCCATTGCAGTAGAAACTTCATATACCGTTTGGTATTGCCCTTTATAAATATCATTGAGCTTAATCCCCTGTTTTGCCAGGTAGGAAATATCGCCCGGAGTCAATGGAAATCCGCGCAGCATGTTCATCAGCACAATTTTATCACCGAAAGATGAAATAACGTTGACAAGTGATACCGTATCGCTGCTCCAGTTCATCAGTTTATGGTTAACAGCTTCATAAAAAAATGTGTTTGGATACATCATTTGAAGATCTTCAAGGTATTCCCGGCGCGCATAAACATTTCCAAAAAATAATGCCGTAGCGGGTGAAGCAGATGGAAGACAGTAGATCCTTGCATACCCTGCATCGTAAGTGGAAAGTAGTTTAACGGTTTCAATATACTCCTGATTGGCAACCGGGGTGTAGAGCATATTTTTCGCTTTCAGCCCCCAATACGGCACCAAAACAAGGATAATAGCCGTGAGTAAAGGAAGAACGATTGACGTCAACGTTTTCCCTGAGGAATTCCACAGCAACAGCAGGATACAAAAAATGTTAAGCACCAATAAACATGCGTAAGGCATCATATAATTGTCACCCGGCATCTTGGCTACGAGCATAAGTCCGGCCAGTTCAACCAGCGTAACGGCGAGCAATACGTTTATTTCAGGCAGATTTTTTAGTTTATTCCGCAAAACAGGCAGCACCATAACTAAGAAAAGGAAAAGCAACGAAAAGGCTATAATTGCAGAGAAGAGGGTATTGGACATTAGTAAATTCCGGATATTGCCCAGATAGGTTGTGGAATCAATAACACCAATACTTCCGCTTCCATAGCGACCTGAATGTGCAGTCAAACGCATGAGCCAGCCGAGCATGCGTCCATATTGCGTCCAGATTGGAAAAGTGATCAGAACAAAGGTCCCGGCAGATGCAAGGCTGTACCAGAGTTTATTCCTTAATCCGGGGATTAGTATAAGGGGAAGGATCACCAATGGCAGAAAGGTAACTTTACTGGCCATGCCAAAGCCGGTGACAATGGCAAACAACAGGATATTTCGCCTGCTGCTCTTTTTTAGTCCTGGGAAAAACTGCCATGAAACCAGGGTGAGCATCATCATCGCCGAAAGAAACAGCATTGACTCCTGCGATATATGGGTAAGGCCATTGTACAGGGCCATGGCTGAGAAGAAAGGTGCAGTTTGTAATAAAACCGCTAACCAGGGTTTTCCGGTTCCTTTAAAAGCAACTATACCGCTAAAGAACAGAAACAAACAATTAAACCCCAGAAATGCATAGGTCATCACGAAAAGATGACGCTCAGGATCTTTTAACACCGCCGTATGCAGCTCGGCCTGTTCAGACCTGTTGAGCAGGTGGTATACCCTGAGTACCACTGCACCAAAAACCTGCGCCGTGGTTCCCGGATGATCGACATGCCCGGTTGCTTTCAGGCTGGCATTGTTCACTGAATTAAGCAAGTAACAATAAGCCGGGTCGTAGTCTCCGCCAAACCAGTTATTCCCCCTGCGCTGGATCGTTTCTATGGAGGTTGCCAATACAAACAATGGCACGATTAAAAACAAAAGGTATATTAATTTGTGGCGCATATCGGTTTAGTTAGGATGCAAATGATTTACAGCAGGCATCCGGGATCCTAGTAGTTACCCTGGTCGATATTGGCGTCTTCCTTTTGTTTGTCGCTAAAAGTGGCACAATTTATATCGACGGAAAGTGGGCGAGTTGGCCGGTCAAAATCGCCTTTTGAGATTTTCAGGGTACTGTCGCCATAGACACGTTTCATGAACAGCGCCCATATCGGAAGGGCCATATTGGCACCTTGTCCCAGCGAGGTGACCCGAAAACGGATCGTACGGTCGTCGCCACCTACCCAAACACCTGTTACAAGGTCGGGTGTAAGCCCCATGAACCAGCCATCGGAATTGCTTTGTGTAGTTCCGGTTTTACCGGCTATCGGGTTGGTTAACCCATATTTATATCTTAGCCTCACTCCTGTTCCGCTTTCAACCACACCTTTCATCAGGGTCAGCATCAGGTAAGCAGTTTCTTCGCTCATGGCCTCATCCTGGTGCGGTAAAAAATTGGCAATAACATTTCCATTCTTATCCGCGATGCGGGTAATAAAGATGGGCTGGGTATAGACACCTTTATTGGCATAGGTATTCATGGCGCCTACCATTTCGTAAAGTGAAAGATCGGCTGAGCCCAGGGCGATGGAAGGCACCGCTGAGATCGGGCTTGTCACACCCATTTTGCGGGCAACTTTAATAACCGATTCGGGAGAATACCGTTTGATCAGGAAGGTGGAAATCCAGTTGATCGAATTGGCGAGCGCTTCCTTAAGTGTCACCATCTGACCTTCCTTGTATTTACTGGAGTTTTTCGGAACCCATTTATCGCCCGAAGGCAGATCAACTGAATATTGTATGTTGGCAACCTTGGAACATGGCGAAAATTCGCCTTCCTGCATCGCCACTGTGTAAACAAATGGTTTGAAGGTAGAACCTACCTGCCTGCGGCCCATGATCACGTGATCGTATTTGAAATGCTCATAATTGATTCCGCCGACATATGCCCGAACATAGCCCGTTTGTGGTTCAACGGACATGAGACCTGCCTGCAGAAAGAATTTGTAATAGCGGATTGAATCAATCGGGCTCATGAGTGTGTCGCGCTCTCCATTCCAGGAAAAAATGCGCATCGGGATTTTCGTATTGAAACTGCGCTCAATGGAATCGTAGGGAACTCCTGCATTTTTAAGGTTCCGATACCTTTCGGAACGCCGCATGGACTGGGTCAGAATTTTATTAATCTCTTCTGTCTTTGTGGGTCCCGTAAAATCAAAAGGTGCATGGTTATTGCCTTTCCAATGCTTGTAGAATGCAGGCTGCAGTTCCTTGCCCAGATGTTCATCCATGGCTTGTTCGGCATAATCCTGCATGCGCGAATTGATGGTCGTATAAATTTTAAGGCCATCCTTATAAAGATTGTAATAGGTGCCGTCAGGCTTGCGGTTTTTGGTAATCCAGCCATAGGCTGGATTGGTGGCCCATCGCATCGAATCATTGTGGTAGTCGGCGGGCTCGTCGTAATCATGTGGATCAGGCTCGGAAGCAGATAACATAAGCCTGAGGTATTCCCTGAAATAAGTGGCCAGACCGGAATTGTGATCCTGCATCTGGTATTTCGACATGTCAATGGGCAATACACGAAGCCGGTCGTATTGCGCACTGGTAATGTATTCACACCGCTCCATCTGGTGTAACACTACTTCGCGGCGCTTGAGGGCCCTTTCAGGATTCCGCACCGGGCTGAAGCGCGTGGGTGCATTTACAACACCCACCAGCAGGGCTGCTTCTTCTACCGTAAGATCGATAGGTCTCTTGCCGAAAAAGGTCTTGGCTGCCGATTTAATGCCATAGGAATTACTTCCGAAATCCACCGTATTGAAATACATCGCGATGATTTCTTCCTTGGTATAATTGCGTTCAAGTTTTATGGCCGTAATCCATTCTTTTAGCTTGGCAAAACCGGTAGAAAAAATGTTGCTGTGATCACTGCGCGGGAAAAGGTTTTTGGCCAACTGTTGGGTAATCGTACTTCCTCCACCCTTATTGGTTTTTGTAACCATGCCAAAGAGCACCCTGAACATGGCACGGCCGTCAATTCCAGAATGGCTTTCGAAGCGGACATCCTCGGTAGCAATAAGCGCGTGGACCAGCGCTGGCGAAAGATCGGAATAATGTATGTTTGACCGGTTCTGGATATAGTATTTCCCCAGCAGTTCCTGATCGGCGGAAATGACTTCAGAGGCCAGGTTACTCTTGGGATTTTCCAGCTCCTCGAATGAAGGCATGAATCCAAGCCATCCCAGTGAAATAGCCATGAAAAGCAGCGATATAAAGCATAAAAAAACAACAAAGGATATCCAGAACCGCTTTATCCATTCACCCACGTCCGTATGCTTGCCTGCTGCCTTTTTTGCTGCCATTGAAAAAATAAATTAGTATTGTCTACAAAAATAATCACACATGATCTACTTCCTGATAGCGCTAGTGTTTTTCAATCCGTACGCCAACATCATTGATGCCTGCCAGCTTGTCTTCGCGCATGGCTTGCTCAATCCCGATCAGGTAAGTTCCTGCATGTGGGAAACGAACTGCTTTCTTAAAAAGTATACGATTATCCTTAATCTTACCCATTCCTTTGCCAAACCATTTGCCATCAGCTGCTGCCAGCATACATTCCACCGTATCGCGCGAAATACCACCGCCGGGAAACCGGGTGGTAATGAACAGGTATAAATTGCGGTAACGGTATCCGGTACTGTTGCGAATATTCAGGTAGAAATCGAAATAACGGACTGTGTCAGTTACAGGCACCTCATAAAAGAGTGTATCGGCTTGCTTCCATGTATCGGAAGCTACATGTTGATTTTTTTCAAAAAATGCGCTATTACCGCAGGAGGTCAGAAACAGGATCCCTACTGCCACACTGCCCCAAAAAAGTACCAGAGAATACCTCATGCTTTTGTGTTCTTTGGTTTATCGAAGCGGGTAAGATCATCCTGACCAACGACATTCTCAAAGTCGGTCTTCTTTTCCTTCACCGTGATGAAATCTTCAAGTTTTTCAGGAATTTGTCCTTTCCGGTTCTGCTCCATGATTGTTTTGACACCTTCCAAAGGTATTGGGAACATTTGATTTTCATTGCCTTTGTATGCATAATATAAAAGACGCGCGAATACATCGGTCTTCTGATGCAATGCATCGCCTTTTTTGGTCCTGAGCACAACAGGCTCGGGGAAACTCTTTAAGGCATCAACATAGGCATCATATTCATAGTTGAGACAACATTTAAGTTTACCGCACTGACCTGCAAGTTTTTGAGGATTTGGTGAAAGTTGCTGAACCCTTGCTGAATTCGTAGTTACCGAATGAAAGTTATTCAGCCAGGTGGAGCAGCACAATTCACGGCCACACGAGCCAATCCCGCCCAGCCGGCCGGCTTCCTGACGGGCACCGATCTGTCGCATCTCAATACGCACTTTAAATTCTTCTGCCAGCACCTTGATGAGTTCCCGGAAATCGACGCGGTTATCGGCGGTGTAAAAGAAGATGGCTTTCGTATCGTCGCCCTGATATTCAACATCATTTATTTTCATATTCAGGTTCAGTCCGGAGGAAATAGTGCGGGCCTTGAACATGGCAGGTTCCTCGTGTGCCACAGCCAACAGCCATTTCTCCACATCTGTAAGACGGGCTTTGCGGTACACCTTTTTTACTTCACTTCTTTCAGGATCGATACCACGTTTGCGCATCTGCAGCCTAACCAGTTCACCGGTTAAGGACACAATCCCTATATCATGACCCGGAGAGGCCTCCACGGCAACGATATCGCCCACATGGCAGATGAAATCTGCCGGCAGGCGGAAAAAATCTTTCCTGTTGTTTTTAAACCTTACTTCAATGCAATCGAATGCCTTATAATGGTCTGGCTTTGGAATATCTTTCAGCCAATCGTAGACATCGAGTTTGCTGCAGCTATGATTATAAACACCGTCGTTGCTCTGATATATCTGAGGTCCGTGGCAGCACCCCCGCGTCAGGAATTGGTTCTTCTCCGAATCTAATTGTTCGTTCTCTTCCATTTAAGTTTATTTTAGCGCATGCGCATGAGCCTGAACATTCAGCATCTGCGCCATTTGCGTTCCGCTCTGGTATACAAGCGATCAATCCTGCAAAGTTACATTTTTTTGCTGACAGGTTTTTCTGCTGCCGGCATTTTAAGGAGCTTTGCCATTGTGATGGATAAATCAGCAAACAGGATGTTAATGTTAGCATTACGTTCGATGTGGAAAAGGGCCCTTTCGAACTCTTCTGCTATATGGGCGGCATTGTTGCTATGGATGAATGCCGAGAACTTCTGAACAAATTCCAGTTCTTTTCCTTCAAATTTCAGGTTGATATTTTCGCTGTGCCTGTATACAAGGCACGACCGCACGATACGCAAGCCATAGGCAAAAAAATCTTTTAACTTTTCGCGACCCAGCGACGACAAACCACTTCCGAAGGCCAGCATTTTGGGAACGTCGTTACTCCAGCACATGAGCATCCAGTTCCGGAACTGCTCAAAATTGTAGTTTTCGGAACCAGTACGACGCATCAGAAGGGCAGCTTCCACAAGATTTCCGTTTGCCAGCAATGCCACCTTCCTGGCTGTTTCCTTGCCCACTTCATAGCGGAGCAACAAGGCTTCTTCAATGTCTTCATCGCTGATGCGGGGGATTTTCACCAGCTGGGTTCGCGACAGGATGGTATTGATCACCAGGTCTGCATTTTCTGATACAAGGATAAAAAGTGTTTTTTCAGGTGGCTCCTCAATGATCTTCAGCAATTTTGGAGCGGCGGCATGAAAAAGTTTTTCAACCATCCAGATGATCATAACCTTGTACTCCGATTCAAATGATTTGTAACTCAAGGTACGCACCACTTCACTGGCATCCTCTGCGTTGATGATCCCTTGTTTCTTTTCGATGCCTATCTCCTGGTACCAGTCGAAAAGCGAAATAAAACCAGCTTTCTCAATCAGCAGTTTACGCCAGTGCGCCACAAAGAGGCGACTCACCGGTTTCTCATCTACCTCCTTGGTTTTAGCAATAGGGTAAATAAAATGCAGATCGGGATGTGCAAGCTTATTGTATTTGATACAGGATGGGCAGACACCACAGGAATCGGTGAGGCTGCGGTTCTGACAATTGATGTACTGTGCATAAGCGATGGCCAGTGCCAGGTTGCCCGAGCCTTCGGGACCAAGAAATAACTGGGCATGGCTCACGCGGTTTTCACTCACCGTGCGGATGAGGCGTTCTTTAATGGCTTGCTGACCTGGAATATCTTTGAAAAGCATTATGCCTGTGTTGGTTTAGGTAGCTTGCAAAAGTAAGTTTTTGCACTTAGATGTTTGTTTTTTTGTTTAGGGCAACAAGTTAAGATTTAAATGCAAAAACGAATTACTTATCATGGTACCATGAAAAAAGCAGGGTAAACGGCACATGGCACATGGCATAAATTTCAGGTCATTAAACAACAGACAGGAATTTAAGCAGTTGCTGCACTTCAAAGAATGAATATAAATAAATAGAAAGGTTTTAATTACCCTTAACTTCAATTATCTTTACGTGTCCAAATTCTTTTTTGATTAATTTAAACATATAAACATGAAAGAAATTTTACGCTACAGGAGTTACGGTCCCTCAGTACCGGAAAATAAAAGTCTTGTCGGTACATTATCCTCAACCGGCTTTCAGAAACTGTTTTGTATTCTACTTGTTTTGATCGCGAATATTGGGGTTGCAAAAGCCTTACCCAGTTTTGCCAGGCAAACGGGAATGTCTTGTACAGCTTGTCATTACTCATTTCCCGAACTCACCTCCTTCGGAAGGCAGTTTAAACTCAGTGGTTACACCCTGGCAACAATGCCGGCTATCGAAGCGATGGATGAGCAGGACAGTACCCGGGTAAGGCTGAAATTACTTAATGTATTGCCCGTGGCTGTGATGGTACAATCATCATTCACGCATATTGCAAAGGATGTTAAAGGCGCACAAAATAATTCCGTCACATTCCCTCAGCAGCTGAGCGTGTTTTATGCAGGACAGGTTAGCCCGCATTTAGGCGCCTTTATTCAGATGACCTATGATGGCCATGTCTTCGGCATGGATAATGCCGACATCCGTTACACCAACCAGGCAAGCATCGCCAATAAAAGCCTTATCTATGGGATTACGCTGAACAACAATCCAGCTGTTCAGGATGTATGGAATACATCGCCGGCATGGAGGTTCCCTTCGGCATCGTCAGATGCAGCAAGAAATCCTGCAAAATCAACCCTCATTGAAAATTTGGGGGCCCAGGTGGCCGGCTTAGGAGGATACACCCTGATCAACAATTTGCTTTTTGCTGAATTAACATTCTACAGGTCGGCCCAGCAAGGGGCAGCTAACCCGGCTGATTCCACGAGTGCAATGGCCATAAAAGGCATTGCACCTTACTGGCGCCTTGCATTACAGCACCAATGGGATGATTATTATCTTGAAGTGGGTACATTCGGCATTTCATCGCAACAATATTTCGAAGGTATCACAGGCCATCTGGACAAGTATACCGATCTTGGATTTGACCTTCAGTTTGAACGCATCTTACCCATAGGCGCCCTGACCTTGCATACATCATTCATTTCAGAGACTGAAACCCGGGATACATCAAGCACCCAACATATCAAGTTTAATTTCAACTCCTTTAAAATAGATGGTAACCTTTATTTGAAAAATGGCCTTGGCGCTACAGTAGGTTATTTTAACACCTCAGGCAATGAGGACCCCAATGTTGGCAGTTTAACCAATAAACCAAACAGCAGTGGTCTGATTTTCCAGTTGGAATATTTGCCCTGGTACAATACCAAATTTTCAATTCAATACGTTACTTATAATAAATTCGACGGAAGTAAAACAAATTATGATGCCATGGGGAGAAATGGTGCAAACAATAATACGTTGTACCTGCTGGCATGGCTTAATTTTTGATCTCATTTAATCATAAAAACCAAATATCATGAAGAAGTATCCTTTCATTATTCTGGCATCGGTTATCGTTGCCTCCTTTCTAAGTACAGGTGCCGGTGTTCTGAATCCGGAGCCTCAGAAAAAAGACCTCGGGATTGGTCCGGTTAAAAATGTAGTACTTGGTCCTTTAAATGCTAAAATGGCTGCTGCCGGAAAAGTCCTTTTCACGAGCAAATGCGCACTCTGTCATGAGTTAGATCAAAAGAAAATTGGTCCGCCACTCAGGAACATCACCAAGGACAGTGCACCTGAATACATTATGAACCTGGTTCTAAATTCGGTTCAGATGCAGAAAGAAGATCCGGCTGTAAAAGAACTGATCAAGAAATATAATAATGTTATCATGCCTCCTCCTGGACTAAATCAAGCCCAGGCCAGGTCGGTGCTTGAATACCTGCGATCAGTGGCTAAATAAATTGTCGCTATTCAAAGGCATGTATTCAATGCTTAAAATAGTCAAAGACTTCCGGAAACCCCGGAAGTCTTTTTTTATGCTGAAAATCATGGAATCTAAACTTTAGGGACGTTTTTCAGGAGCATGACATATTCCCTTATCCCTGCTATCAAAACGATTACCGAAAGTAAATATTTGAGATAATTGGCCTGTTCATAGCGGGAGTCATAAAAGAGCAGGAGATAAAAAACCGATACAATCAGGATAAATCCTATAGCAAGCTGTAGCGGTTTATACCTGTTCCATCCAAATTTTGTCACAATATATACCCCTGTTAGAGCACACATCAATCCCAAGGCAGCACCTGCAAATACATCTGCCGGCCAGTGCGCACCGACAGCCATCCGGGATATTCCTATGAGAAATGCAAGAAGAACCATGCTGAGCCGGACAACGGCAGATCTGAAATAAAACATTAAAATGCCTGTGAGCGTAAAAATGGTCACCGTATGCCCGGATGGGAACGAGTGATGGTAAAGCGCCGGACCGATGATGTTAATACTGTCCTTATCGATAATCATGGCTGGCCGCGGAATGTCATAATAGGACTTAACCAGGTTGACGATCAAAGTCGCCACAATAGTTGCGATGATTCCTGACCAGACCAGGTCAGGCCTTTTCCTGATAAACAGCAGCATAATTGCACATGCAGCCATGGTGTCGCCCAGGAAAGTCAGGTTAGCCCATATAAATGAAGGTAAAAAAGCTGCCGTTGAATTGATCTTTAGAAAAAGAACTTCGTTAACGCCCGCAGAAAGGACAATCAATAAGCAAAACAAAAAAAATACGCATAAGATTATACTTATTTTATATGAAGTTCGCATCATACTTTTACTGAAGCGTCTCAGATTCACTTAGTGGCAGCAGGAGCAGTCACAACAAGGTTAGCTGTCGCAGCCTTTTTCTTGTGGGCACAGATTTTGGCGCTTAGAAATTCGCGGTTGAGCCGGGCGATGTTCGTAATGGTAATCTGCTTGGGGCATTCGGCCTCGCAGGCTCCGGTGTTGGTACAGTTACCAAAACCAAGTTCGTCCATTTTTTTTACCATAGCTTGCACACGATCGTAGGCCTCTATTTTACCCTGGGGTAACAATGCAAGTTGAGAAACTTTGGCCGAAACAAAGAGCATGGCCGAAGCATTTTTACAGGCTGCAACGCATGCTCCACATCCAATGCAGGCAGCCGCATCCATGGCAAGGTCGGCATTTACTTTTGGAATGGGAATACTGTTGGCATCGGGAACTCCACCTGTATTTACCGAAATATATCCACCTGCCTGTATTATTGTGTCGAAAGCCGTGCGGTCGACCATCAGGTCCTTGATAACCGGGAACGGGCGTGCACGCCAAGGTTCGATAATAATGGTGTCTCCATCCTTAAACTTGCGCATATGCAACTGGCAGGTTGTGACAGCATCATCGGGGCCATGAGGACGTCCGTTGATATAGAGGCTGCAGGAGCCACAGATACCCTC
>JBBRRV010000028.1:0-27176 GCA_038246075.1 Bacteroidales bacterium | reverse complement strand
TAAAATCGGCCATTGGCAAGGAACTTGACTCTCTTGCTGATGTTGTTTCTTTTGGACTGTTGCCTGGTGCCATCATGTACCAGCTTATGCTGAGTTGCACGAACCTTCCCGGAGTAGCAGGGTGGATGAATCCTTATCCATTCCTGGCATTCCTGATAACAGTATTTTCAGGTCTGCGGCTTGCAAAATTTAATATTGACACCCGGCAATCCGACTCCTTTATAGGACTGCCAACACCAGCCTGCGCCCTGTTCATCGCCTCACTACCCATGATCCTGCTGCAGATTGAAACCTCGGGGCAAAAACTTGTGCCGATCGCATCCATACTGGGCAACTACTACTTCCTGTTAGGAATTACAGTTTTGATGTCATGGCTGCTGGTAGCCGAAATCCCGCTTTTCGCATTAAAATTCAAGAACCTTCGCTGGCAGGATAACAAATCACAATTCACATTTGTCGGATTTTCAATACTGCTATTGGTCCTGCTGTATTTCATGGCCATCCCGGCCATCATCCTGTTGTTCATCCTCATGTCGCTCCTGCGTAAAAAAACACAGGCATAAAAGCACAAATAGCCCGGAACTATCCCGATGGGATGTGAAAGATTTATGGGCAGATAACGCATGAAAGTGTGCGGAAGATAGAGCAGAAACAAGACTATGTCGGACAGTACAGAACTTTGACCTGAATCAAAGCAAAAGGAATCATCCTGCGCAATCAGCGGATAATAGCAAAGAATAAATTTTTAGAACCTTTATCAACCAAGGCTTGCCCGGCACTAACTATTTCCTGAGTTCAAAATTCTTCCCCAGGTAAACTTTACGCACCTGCTCGTTGGCTGCCAGTTCCTGTGACGAACCTGCCATAAGTACTGATCCTTCAAAAAGCAGGTAAGCCCGGTCGGTTATGGATAGGGTTTCATGAACATTATGGTCGGTGATCAGGATACCGATGTTCTTGGTTTTAAGCTTGGCAACGATCAGTTGAATATCTTCAACGGCAATGGGGTCGACGCCGGCAAAAGGCTCATCGAGCAAAATAAATTTAGGATCAACAGCTAGTGCCCTCGCAATCTCACAGCGGCGGCGTTCACCACCTGATAATTGAATTCCGCTGCTCTTGCGCACCTGTTGTAATCCGAACTCGGCTATGAGCGATTCCAGTTTTTCATGCTGCTGCGTTTTCGTCAATTGGGTAAACTGAAGCACAGCCAGAATATTATCCTCCACACTCAGGCTCCTGAATACCGATGCTTCCTGGGCCAGGTAACCAATGCCAAGTTGTGCCCGCTTATACATGGGTTCACCCGTGATATCCTTATCGTCGAGGAAAACTTTCCCCGAGAAAGGCTTGATAAGTCCTACCATAATATAAAAAGAAGTGGTTTTGCCTGCCCCGTTCGGCCCAAGCAATCCAACAATTTCTCCCTGGTTTACTTCAACTGAAACATTGTTCACAACAGTTCGCTGGCGGTATTTCTTTACGATATTTTCGGTTCGCAGGATCATGGTTTAATACGGATAAATGGGAAGCTACAGGCAACTGCGGCAAAAGTAGCTAAAAATCAAACTGAAGGGAAACAAACAATCCGAAATTGGAAGCACGCGGATGATCGCGGTAAGATAAACGCCAGATCGCATCGACACGGATAATTTTAAAAATATTTTCGAGTCCTGCTCCTGCCTCTAAATAAGGTTTCGACAATGTAAAGGTTCCTTCCGGTAAACCGGCATATTTAATCCTGTCAGGTGATACACCGCCCACTACACCTCTTAGCTGGACTTGCTCACGCCATTTCAACCTGCGCATCAGTGGGATTTTATTCAGAAAAAGCCCTTCAAAATGATGCGCATAAAGGAAACTGATGTATTTGTCGCTCACAAACTCATAATAGTACATAAGATTAAAGGACGATTCGTCATAAAAGTAGGTTTCGTTACCCGAATGAATCTTTAGCAAAGGATAGGGCAATTTGCCCCATACCCGGCCGGCTTCAATATTATATTTCGACCAGCCCAGGGTGGAAAGATTGAACCAGTGCCTGACACTTAGCTGTAGCTTGTTGTATTGATATTCTCCGTGCAGAAAGTCCTTGACACCGCAACTATACAAGAGATTGACCACGGGATATTTTCCGCCCAGGTTTGTACGTTCAAATTCCCCCAGTACAACTTTTTCCTTGTATGCAAAGCGTGTATTAATTGAGACTTCTGAAGTTGTGATCTCACTCAACACGTGATATTCCTGGGTCGTTTCGTCAAAAACATTTATCCCTTCAGCGCCCGTGGTCAGGAGTCTGCGATTGGCATAACCGATCGTATTGGATAACCCCGTAAACCATTCATGCTCGTATGAGCCTTTGTATTCCTTCACCATCGAAAGGCTGTTGGTCGTTTGCTTACTGAACAGTCCGGCCAACAAAAAATCCTCACGAAACGCGTCGGGACTCATTCCAAGTTGTTCGATATCATATTTGAACGATGCGGAAATTGCCTTTCGGGGATTTTTATCAAACAGATACAAAAATCCTCCGCTGTATTTCATCTTTTGATCGAGCGTGCCATAGGCAGCGTAGCCGTGAAGCAATAAATTTTTACTAAAACCATTGCTGGTGCGGCCTCCAAATCTGAAGCGGGTTCCCTCAAGATAATTAAAACTCAGCATCGACATATAAGGTCCTACTTCGAAACTCCCGTTTACCCAATAACCTGAAGTGACCATTTGAACAATATCCACATACGTATTAAAGACAGGCAGCGTCTTCAACGTGTCGATCATGTGAAATATAGTGCGCTCGTCTTTGGAGAGTTCCTCATGCCTGGCCGACTTCCAGAACTCATCGTCTTGCTGATTTGCGTTTTTGAGCACAACAATGTTTGATGGCGCTGCATAAATCTTTTTATCTTTGGTTTCCTCAAAAGCAAAGTTCTGATAAGTAGTGGTTTTCGTTCCATAAAACCCTAACGTCTTACGCGACTTTTTCATGATGTTAAAATCGGCTACCATTTTGTCCATTGTCAGCATCCAGTAACGATCGTCAATTTTCCTGAATTCCTCCGAAATATTCAGATCGCTTATATAATTGATATTAGCATCACTGGCAATGCGCATATCTAATTTTGTAATCGCATAGCTTGAATCATTCACCCAGAAATTTCCGGTAAAGGTAAGTTCCTGTATACGCCTGGGTTTAAAAGTGATGTTGTAACACCATCGCCCGTTCATGGATGCACTGTCAACAAGGTAATATTTATAATATGCAAGTCCGAAATTGGCAATCGGGCTCACAAAGTTTTTCTGGAACAACATGATGAAATTATCGTAGGCATTTACATTCTGAACGAGATCGCCTGTGAACTGCGACATACTCTCATTCTCCACACCTGAAATACGCGCTGCTTTGATCACTTCTTTCTGGTCGCGCGGTGTCTTGCGAAAATAAACATCCGAAAGAGATTCGGAAAGGAATATGGGCAGGTATGTTTTCCCGTTCAGGGCTGAGGTGTCAAGATTGTCAAAAATGAATTGAAAAGGTTTGAATATCTTCATTTTCTTGTACTGCTCGGAAATATTATTGGCATCAAACTGGATCTTGGTATAGGCTTCATACTGGTAGGCATCAAGTTTCTCGCGGTTGTTCTCTGGTTTGTTCTTAATGATGCGTTTCAGGATGACTTCAGCAGGATTTTCCCCCGGTGTGATCACCACCTCTGATAGTTCCAGGTTTGATGGATGCAGCTCGAAATCGATGGTTTGAAATTTATTAAGAACAAGATGTTTTGCTGCTGAGCGGTAACCGATGTAAGATGCAACAAGCGAATCCGCGCGCAGGCGTGTCTCGAGCGAATAATTGCCATCGAAATCTGATGTAACACCAATTGTGTTCCCTTTGAGGTACACGTTTGCAAAGGGAAGCGGTTGCCTGGTAATGGCATCCGTGATCTTGCCCATGACTTTCGTCACCTGTGCATGACCGGCAGCCGGGGACAGGCTGAAAATCCCAAATAAAATCAAAAACACATATGTCCCTGCCCAACACATCCTAAATCTGTCAATACGGAGGTACATCGCATTTATTATTGGAACTCTTAAGAAAATCACGGTATTGAACTGATTAGACATTTAAATCGTCCCAGAACTCAACGGCTCTGCGGGTATGTGGGATAACAATGGTGCCGCCAACAAACGGTATTTAATGAATTCGTTTACTTTAATTCCCATAATGATAATAAGGTGACTGGTTTGGCATAAATATACTTAGAACTTTAAAATCCTCTGATAGTATAATCAGGGCATCAGATGATACCTTCACGCAGGATATCGTGCAAATGAATGACACCGGTATAAGTTTCACCGTCTACAACGAGTAATTGGGTAATATTGTTTTGTCGCATGACATCCAACGCATCCGACACGAGCGTATCATGCCCGATGGTTTTGGGCATGGCCGACATAATATCCCCTGCTTTTAAATTATCGATGGACAGGTTGCGTTGCAGCATTCTGCGCAGATCGCCGTCAGTAATGATGCCAATAAGTTTTGCATCGTCAAGCACTGCAGTAGCGCCGAGTCTTTTCGACGAGATCTCCATGATGACATGCCTTACATCGTCGGTAACCTGAACCTGAGGGCAGGCATTTTTGGGAGAAACATCTTCAACCTTGAGATAAAGCCGTTTCCCGAGTGCACCCCCTGGATGGTAGCGGGCAAAATCCTGTGTGGTGAACCCCCGGCATTCGAGTAAAGCAACTGCCAGCGCATCGCCCATCACCAGCTGTGCTGTGGTACTTGATGTAGGGGCCAGGTTATTCGGGCAGGCCTCCCGGTCAACAGAAGTGTTTATCACAAAATCGGCATGTGTAGCCAGGTATGAGTCCATGTTTCCGACAAGTGCAATGAGTATGTTCCCCTGGATCCTGAGTAAGGGTACCAGCACCTTTATTTCGGGTGTATCACCGCTTTTAGAAAGACAAATGATAATATCATCCCGGCCTATCATCCCCAGATCACCATGAATGGCATCAGCCGCATGCATGAAAATAGCCTGTGTGCCAGTTGAATTAAGGGTGGAAACTATCTTTGATGCAATATGAGCGCTCTTTCCGATACCGGTGATTATAACCCGGCCGGATGAAGCAATAATGGACTGGACACATTGCACAAAATGGTCATTAACAAATGCCTGTAAATTTTGTATAGCTTCAAATTCGTCCTTTATGGTCCGCAGGGCTATCTGTTTTATTTCCTCACCGGTTTTCAAAATATTTTAACTGTTTAGATTGGCAAATGTACGCATTAATAAGAAAAGAGGACAGCAGGCGATATGAAGAACAAATCGACTCAGGTGGCAATAAAAACCTCACAGGTTATTCTTTCAATGATAAACACATCAATAGTTATACGCAGAAAAGGTCTTATTGGACTGCAATTTGGTATAATATGCGTGGTGATCGTAAATAATTAAAAAAAACTATATTTGCTTTATCAATTCAATGCAAGCTATTGATGTTTTGTTAAATTTTCGTTGCCTTGATAATTAAAGATTAACATTTTGCTTGGTATCGGATATAGCTGAATCACAGGCACCTCCTTCGTCCAGAATACCGGGAAGCAATTGCCATCATCACATATAATTTAATAATACCTTCTATGGAAAATGATGAAATGAAAGCCCTTGGAATGATCGAAACCAAAGGTTTCGCTGCCATGGTCGAGGCCTCGGATGCCATGTTGAAAGCCGCAAAAGTTGAACTTGTCGGTTTTGAAAAAATCGGAGGTGGTTATGTTACTGCGATTGTGCGTGGTGATATTGCGTCGGTAAGAGCTGCAGTTGATGCAGGTACCCGGGCTGCTGAAAAAGTGGGTGAGATTGTAGCTACACATATAATCCCAAGGCCACACGCGAATGTTGACAGCGCACTTCCATTGGGCCAAAAATTAACTAAAAAAGGGAAATAACCATGATAGACCTGAGAACATATATTTTTATTGATTCCTTGCAATTACAGATGGCTTCTTATTTGGGCACTGTGTCAAGGGGGTATCTGCCGGTTAGTGGCCAGGCCTGCTGCATTATCGAAATCGCTCCGGGTATTGAAATCAACACGCTCACCGATATTGCGCTTAAAGCAACCAATGTTACCCCGGGTATGCAGATTGTGGAACGGGCATACGGCTTACTCGAAGTGCACTCCGACAGTCAGGGGGATACTCGGATGGCCGGAGAAGCAGTGCTGAAAACAATTGAAAAAACGGAAGTTGACAGGTTAAAGCCAAGGATATTGACCAGCCAGCTGATCAAAAATATTGAAGATCATCATGCCCAGTTGATTAACAGAACAAGGTTCGGCATGATGCTGCTCAAAGGCGACACCCTGTTCGTACTGGAAGTTGAACCTGCAGGGTATGCCTATTATGCCGCAAATGAAGCTGAAAAAACCGCAAATATCAACATCATTGATGTAACCGGATTTGGCAAGTTCGGCAGGGTATATATTGCAGGAAGCGAGGCTGAAGTGCTTGAATGCAAGACCGTTGTTGAAAAACGTCTAGCCGAAATAACAGGAAGAGAAGATTATTAATAATAACAACATTAAAAAAGATAAATTATGAATGACAATACTTCAGACGCATTGGGCATGATTGAAACCAGGGGCTTTGCCGCTATGGTTGAGGCTTCGGATGCAATGGTTAAGGCTGCAAAAGTTGAACTTATCGGCTTCGAGAAGATTGGCGGAGGATATGTAACCGCTATAGTCCGGGGAGATGTTGCATCTGTAAGGGCAGCAGTAGATGCTGGCGTTCAGGCAGCACAAAAAGTAGGTGAAATCGTTTCATCCCATATTATTCCAAGGCCACACGCGAATGTCGACAGTGCATTGCCTTTAGGCAGAGGCAGCTCAAAAAAATAAGGACAGGCATTACAGCCTGTCACAACTGATGATGGGAATACATCGGCATTGTTAAGCATTCATTAAAAACTGGAAACATTATGATACTGGCGAAAGTAGTCGGAACTGTGGTTTCGAGTCATAAAGCACCGAAAATAGAAGGGATCAGATTTTTGCTTCTTGAAAAAATAGATCCTGTCTCCATGAAAGGTAAGAATGACTTTGTTGTATCAATGGATAGCGTTGGTGCCGGCGTTGGGGAAATTGTATTTTATGTCTCTGGCAGCAGTGCCAGATTCACAAGTGTTACCGAAGGAAAACCCACAGATTCAGCTATCATTGCCATTGTTGACAATATCGAAAAGGACGGCGTGTTTACATACCAGAAAAACAAATAGGACATGATCCTGGGAAAAGTTGTTGGAACCATCGTGAGCAGCACCATTAATGATGGGATGGAAGGGTCGCGTTACCTGCTGATAGATAAGACTGATCAGTACGGGAAAACGAAAGGCGATTACCTTGTTGCACTCGACATTATTGGAGCCGCATATGACGAACTTGTCATGGTTACTGAAGGCAGCCCTTCAAGGGAAACCCCGCTTACCATCAACAAGCCGTTTGATGCCCTGATCGTGGGGATAATTGATCTGATAGATGAGAATGATACTGTTGTCTATAGAAAATGAGGAGGATTGAGTGGAAATAATCGCATTAGGTGCATTGGAATTCAGCAGCATAGCCATTGGTATCATGGCGCTGGATGAAATGATCAAAGTTGCCCCCATCAGCATCATCGAAGCAAAGACCATGTGCCCTGGCAAATACCTGATCGTCTTCAGCGGAGATGTGGCCTCAGTGGAATATTCCCTAAACAAAGGTTTTGAAACCGGCAAAGAACTCATTGTTGATAGCTTATTGCTTCCAATGATCCATCCCGGTGTGATGATGGCCATAGGTAAAATCATTGTCACTCCGGAGTGGGATGCCATCGGGATTATAGAAACTTTTTCGGTTGTTTCATGTATTGAAGCTGCTGACAGAGCTGCAAAGGTGGGCGGTGTAAAAATCGTTGAAATCCGGCTTGCGATAGGATTCGGCGGCAAGTCATACGTAAAAATGCTGGGAAGTCTTGATGCTTTGCAGGCAGCGATGGAAGCAGGGACGGCCACGGCCAGGTCAAAAAACATGCTTTGTATGTCAAGCCTTATTCCGCAACCTCATATTGAAACAAAACCTTATTTCATGCAATAGCTGAATACTATGGATAATCTGGAAGAAAGCGTAAGGCAGATCATTGCAGAAGTCATTAACGGAATGGATATCAACCTTCCAAAGGATGATGAGACTAAAGGTATCGGCGTATTTACCAATATTAATGATGCCATAGATGCGGCCGGACTCGCATTTAAGGAGCTTGCTATCCTTTCCCTGGAAACCCGCAAGAACATGATTGCCGGTATCCGGAAACATTGCCTTGCCAACATTGAGATCATTTCCAGAATGGCCTGGGAAGAAACAGGAATGGGACGATGGGAGGATAAGGTCATCAAAAACAAACTGGGCATATTGAAAACACCCGGAGTTGAAGATATTGTCCCTGAAGCCTTTTCAGATGACTATGGCTTGACATTGGTCGAAAGGGCTCCATACGGGGTTATTGGTTCGATAACGCCGAGTACAAACGCCACAGTAACCATCATCAGCAATACCATTGGAATGATTGCTGCAGGTAATTCTGTTGTTTTTAATCCGCATCCATCCGCAAAAAAAGTCTCGGCATTTTTAATCAGCCTGTTGAATAAGGCGATTATGGAAGCAGGCGGTCCCGCTAACCTGGTATGTTGTATTGCTGTGCCTACCATCGAATCGGCAAAAGGCCTGATGACACACCCGAAAATTGCACTGCTTGTTGTTACCGGAGGACCAGCCGTTGTCAGGGTCGCCATGAACAGCGGTAAAAAAGTAATAGCTGCAGGCCCCGGAAATCCGCCCTGTGTTGTTGATGAAACAGCAAATATTGCAAAAGCCGGCAAAGATATCGTCGATGGCGCCAGTTTCGATAACAATGTAATTTGTATCTGTGAAAAGGAGATCATCGTTGTGGCATCAGTGGCCGACAGGTTAAAAGAAGAAATGAAGAAAAACGGCGCCTATGAACTTAATGAGGACCAAATAAAAAAGATAACCGAACTTGTGCTTGCTGAACCAGGATGCCTGGGTAATGAGGGTGCAGCCGAAAAAAAATATGTAGGCAAGAATGCCGATTTCATTGCAAAGCAGATCGGGATTACCGTTCCTGCTGAGACCAGGCTATTACTCTGCGAGGTTGGACGGGAACACCCTTTATTGTGGACCGAGCAACTGATGCCCGTAATGCCTTTGGTCCGCGTTAAGGATGTAGATGCTGCTATTGAACTGGCCGTAGCATGCGAACATGACTTCAGACACACAGCCATCATGCATTCACTCAATATTGCCAAACTTAGCAAAATGGCTAAGGTCATGAATTGCTCAATATTTATTAAAAACGGACCCAGCTATGCCGGACTTGGCCACGGCGGAGCAGGTTTTGCTTCATTCACCATTGCAAGTCCTACAGGTGATGGCGTTACCAGAGCCAGGACATTCACCCGGGAAAGACGCTGTACATTGGTGGATTATTTCAGGATCATATAACGAGAAATAATTAATTCATTTGCAGTTGATGATTATCCGTCAATTGACAATCCCAATGAGTTAATCAATATAAGCACCACGCATGCATTGCAAATCATTATTGACCAAAACTGATATCCCCAACAAATGAAATTAGGAAAGGTAACAGGCAGCGTCGTCAGCACACAAAAAGTTGATTCTTTTGAAGGAATCAAACTCATGCTGGTGCAACCACTCGATGAGAAGCTGGAAATCGTCGGAGATCCGATCGTTGCATTTGATACGATCCAGGCCGGGGTTGGCGATCTTATTTATTACGAAACCAGCAAGGAAGCCGGGAGGGTGCTTGAAACCACCATGAACCCCTGCGATGCAGCCATAGTAGGAATAGTTGATATTCTATCAGTCGGAGGCCAAAAATGATTCTAGCAAAAATAACAGGCCATGTTGTTTCCACCGTAAAGGCAACCGGTTACGCATCAAGAAAGATCCTGATCGTTCAGCCTGTTGATCCTGCCGGAGCACCTAAGGGGAGTTCCTTTCTTGCCATAGATACTGTTCAGGCCGGCTTAGGCGATACAGTGCTCGTGCTTGAAGAAGGCGGTTCTGCAAGGATGATCCTGAATGAACCGGAAACTTTTACAATAAAAGCGATCATTGCTGGTATAGTGGATCGGATAACAGTGTAATTTTGCGCACACCATACCACATGAGAAATCGGATTTACAAGTATCATTTAAGAAGTTCAACAAAAAACTATTCAATGAATTCTGACGACCGGGTAAAGAGGGTTGCGATAGGAGCCGATCATGGCTCTTTCGATGCTAAGGAAATGCTGAAAACTTATCTTGAACTGGCAGGGTACATTGTAGTGGATGTTGGCACAAACAACAGTATTGTAAAAGTAGATTACCCCGATTACGCAGTAGCCGTTTCTAAAAAAGTAACCAATGGTTTATGCGAACGTGGAATTATGCTGGATGGAGCTGGAATCGGATCCTCCATGGTTTGCAATAAAGTTCATGGCATTCGCGCAGCACTATGCTGGAGTGAGAAAACAATTATTAACAGCCGCGAACACAACAATGCAAATGTTCTTACGATGGGTACAGCACAACACAAACCCGAAGAACTTTGTACCATGGCAGGTTTGTGGCTAAAAACCAGATTTGAAGGCGGAAGGCATTGGCCGCGTATTAATAAAATGATGTCATTAGAAAGAGAAAGATAATAGATGGAAAAGAATGAATTGATTGATCGGATTACAAAAGAGGTCATGCAACGACTTAATGAGAAAACAACGAACCAGCAAGATCAGGCCCAGGTCCAATCCTCCCCTGCGGGGATATCACCAGCCGAGCTTGCAGGATATATTGACCATACACTGCTAAAACCCGAATCCACAGAAACGCAGTTCGAGCAGCTTTGCAATGAAGCAGTTAAATATAAATTCAAATCAGTTTGCGTAAACTCATCATGGGTGCCTTTTGTTGCTAAAAAGCTAAGAGGAACAGGGATCATCATTTGCTCTGTCATCGGTTTCCCTTTAGGAGGAATGGACACACGCAGCAAAGCCTTTGAGGCGAGGAGCGCGATCGCGAGCGGTGCTACTGAACTGGATATGGTGATCAACGTAGGTGCATTAAAATCAGGCAATCTTAAACTGGTGGAAGAGGATATCAGGGCTATTAAACGGGCTTGCAGAAGCACAACCAAACTGAAAGTAATCCTTGAAACAGGTCTGCTGACGGAATCTGAAAAAATAGTGGCCTGCGAAATTTCAAAAAAGGCCGGCGCTGACTTTGTAAAGACCAGTACCGGTTTTGCAGGCAGTGGTGCCACTGTTCAGGATATTGCGCTTATGCGTCGGATTGTTGGCCCGAATATGGGTGTAAAAGCAAGCGGAGGCATCAAAACTTTTGCCCAGGCTGTTGCGCTCATTCATGCAGGAGCAAGCAGGCTGGGTTGTGGCTCAAGTGTTGAAGTGATGACCGGAGCGGAAACAAAAGGGAATTATTAACTTATTACTTCCGATTACCACTAAAATATTTCACGCCTAAACAGCGCAATAGATTTTCTACCTAAGTTTCCAAATACCTGTTTGCTGGTTCCGTATGCATGCGTTCTGCTAAGGCTGTGCTTAAGTCGAACAAATAACTTCAGGCTGCAAATTCATTAAAACAGCAAACCCATGTTAAGCATGAAGGATAGACCGACTTAGGCTGGAGCCAGAGCGGAACCTGTCAGGTGCCTTTTGTTTTGCAGCTAAATCTTACCCATCGCCCATCGCTTTATGCCCTAATACAAATGGGCTAAGGGTGCATTTTGCCATTATAAAAACCGGCTTTCCAGACACAAAAAAACAGGCTAAATCATAAATTTCATCCAATTTTTTGTTATCTTTAGATTACAAAAACGTTTTTAATATATTTAATTGTTTACACGCGGATTATTAGATATTTATCCGCACATTTGCACTCCTTCGAAAATCAGCTCAGAAACTACTGAATGTCAGCAGCTAGAGAAACGGATTAGATTGGGAGTATACCGGCAAGTGGACTTTTAATCTGAACAGCATATGTTAAAGCTATTTTGGCAAGAAGGTTAAATAAAGTTAAAAGCGTGTTTTCTTGTTTGAATTTGGTTCAACGCATTCAATTGTGTTTAACTTTGTAATGGAAGGGATAATTTTTAATGGAGCCATAAGTTTTGCCTCCTCTACTTACATTCTAAAAAAATAATCTTTTGCATTTTACAGGTGCAATGGAATACTTATGATAAAAAATGGAACAGTAATGAAGAAATTCCAGGAATATGATCTTCATTACCTGCTTAAAAAAATATTTGGATTCGAGACCTTCAAAGGCAATCAAGAACCCATTATCCAGAATTTACTATCAGGTAATGATACTTTTGTAATCATGCCTACGGGTGGTGGTAAATCAATGTGCTACCAATTACCGGCGCTGGTGCTTGAGGGTACTGCCATCATTATATCTCCGCTCATCGCCCTGATGAAGAACCAGGTAGACGCCATCCGCAATTTTGGCGCTGATGAAGGCATCGCACATTTCCTGAATTCTTCATTATCCAAAATTGAGATAGCCCAGGTAAAAAAAGATCTCACAAGCGGGCATACCAAGTTACTTTATGTAGCGCCCGAATCGCTTACCAAAGATGAAAATGTTGAATTCCTGAAGGATATTAAGATATCATTCTACGCCATAGATGAGGCACATTGTATCTCAGAGTGGGGGCATGATTTCAGACCCGAATACCGCCGTCTTCGCCCAATCATCGAAACCATAGGGCAAAAGGTACCGATTATTGCACTTACGGCCACAGCAACGCCAAAAGTGCAACAGGATATTCAGAAGAACCTGAATATGCAGGATGCAGCCATTTTCAAATCCTCCTTCAACAGGCCGAACCTTTATTATGAGGTGCGCCAGAAAAACGAGGACGTTATTAAGGAGATCATCCGCTATATCAAGATACACCCCGGAAAATCTGGTATCATTTATTGCCTCAGCCGCAAAAAGGTGGAAGAAATCGCCGAGACTTTGCAGGTAAACGGCATCAAGGCACTGCCTTACCATGCCGGCCTCGACTCGGCCACGCGCGTGATTAACCAGGACAAATTCCTGATGGAGGAAGTGGATGTTATCGTTGCTACCATCGCCTTTGGCATGGGCATCGACAAACCTGATGTTCGCTATGTCATTCACCACGATATTCCCAAAAGCCTGGAAGGCTATTACCAGGAAACCGGCCGCTCAGGTCGCGATGACGGCGAAGGAAACTGTATTACTTTCTACAGTTACGACGATATTCTGAAACTTGAAAAATTCATGAAAGGCAAGCCTGTTGCCGAACAGGAAATCGCCAACCAGCTGTTGCTCGAAACCGTTTCGTATGCTGAATCATCAGTATGCCGCCGCAAACAACTCCTCCATTACTTTGGTGAAGTTTATCACGAAGATAACTGCGGGAGTTGCGACAACTGCCTCCATCCAAAAACCAAATTCGAAGGCACTGAATTTGTCGAAACCGTGCTCGAAACTGTGGTGGCTGTGAAACAACTTTTCAAAGCCAAACATATCATTCAGATTATAACAGGCAAGAATTCGGCCAATGTCAAATCTGCCAAACACAATAAACTTGAGACCTTTGGAAAAGGCGCAGAGGAGGACGACAGATTCTGGAATGCCGTTATCCGGCAAATGCTCATAGAACGTTTATTGGTTAAAGATATCGATAACTATGGCATCTTAAAGGTTAGTCCCGAAGGATCAAAATTCCTTAAGAAACCATATTCCATCATGCTCATCCGCGATCATGACTATGAAAGTCCTGAAGAAGAAGACTTTTTTGAAGGCGCAGGCGGGGCCAAGACCAGTGCAACGGACAAAACACTCTTTGCCCTGCTGAAAGACCTTCGGAAAGAATTATCCAGAAAAGAAAATCTACCTCCTTTTGTAATTTTTCAGGATCCTTCGCTTGAAGACATGGCGATCCAGTATCCGATTACCATGGATGAGATGAAACAAATAACCGGAGTTGGTGCAGGTAAAGCTCAAAAATACGGCAAACCTTTCCTTGAACTCATAGCAAATTATGTTGAGGAAAATGAAATTATGCGCCCAATGGATATGGTGGTTAAGTCCGTCATCAATAAGTCAGGATTAAAAGTTTATATCATCCACAATATCGACCGTAAATTATCCCTGGAAGACATAGCAGTGGCTAAAAATCTCACCATAAGCGAATTGCTCGCCGAAATTGAAAGCATTGTTGCTTCTGGCACCAAACTGGACCTGGACTATTACGTGAATGAATTTATTGATCCCTATCACACCGAAGAGATTTTTGACTACTTCTCAGAAGCAGAATCAGATTCGGTGCAGGATGCCCTCGTTGCACTTGGCGAAAATGAATTTACGGAAGAGGAAATCAGGCTCGTTCGGATAAAATTCATGTCAGAAGTGGGCAACTAAAGATTCCTTATACCAAGACGCAAATATTTACCTAATTTAGCCGCCAAAGGCTACAAATCACTTTTAACACCAATTCATTTATCATGTCAGAAGAATTAAACAACACCCCGGAAGCATCAAACAAGGAAATTCAGCCCGTGAATGAATCAACCAATACCGGACAGCCCCTGAAGGCGGATCGCAGCCAGGTTTTACTTATCCTGAATATTGTCATAATACTCGGTCTGGTTGTGCTGTATATCCTGTTTTTCACCAGAGGTTCATCGGTTGAGAGTGCGGGGGCTAAGTCTCTTAAAAAGATAAACTCAGGTTCACTCGCAATTGCTTATGTCAATTCTGACAGTATTCTTTCTAACTATGCTTTGGTTAAAAAAATGCGTGGCGACCTTACAGCTAAAAGTTCCCGCCTTGAAGCTGAGATCGCTGGCAAACAGAAGGCTTACGAAAAGGATGCCGCATATTTCCAGGAGCAGGTAAAAAATAAATCCATCAGCGATCAGAGCGCCCAGGAAGTTTACCAGAGCCTCATGAAAGAACAACAACAAATTGTTAACCTGCGCGATAAATATAGTGCTGACCTGCAACAGCACGAATTTAACCTGAATGTCATGCTGCTCGATTCAGTCACCAATTTCCTGAAACGATACAATACCAAATTCAGGTTCGACTATATCCTTGGATACAACAAAGGCGGCAACATATATTTGGCCAACGATACGCTGAATATCACAAACGATGTTATCCGGGAGATCAACAAGGAATACTTTGCCAAACATCCTGATGAAAAATAATGAAGGCGCGCTTACTTTACGGATTGTGTTTACTTTTGATGCTTACCGCTTGCAATAAGAATAAGTTGCTGCACCCAAAGCCTTCAGGTATATTAACGAGCGATCAGTTAATCCCGCTTTTGGTGGATCTTCATCTTACTGATGCATCATTGAAACTAAATGAATCCAGCTCTCAGACCGGTGAAATAAGACTTTACTACTCCAAAGCTTTCGCCCCTGTGTTTAAAAAGCACGAAACTACTCCAGCTGTTTTCGAAAACAGCATGAAGTGGTATAGCAGAAATATCGACGAACTGGCTTTGATTTATACCGAGGTAATTACCAGGTTAAGCACACTCGAGGCTGAAACCAGGATCAAGGTGAATCCAGGCAGCCCTGGTGGTGATGAAAACAATCCCTTTTACCCCTTTCATACAAATAAAGAACCTGCTTATTTGCCTGATATCACTAAAGCAGTTCAAGTCCCATATGCCTATTACGGCAAGTAACCTGAAAACTGCCTGCAATACAATCATGTAATTGTGATATTATTGCTTGGTTGCGATTGCCTGATAATTATCTTTAGACCCGGCGGCTGTTATAGAATATGTCCAGGACATTGTGCTGGCGTTCGAGAGTGTTCCTGAACCATCAACCTGCCAGCTGGAAGCAATCGTTTGAGAAGGCACCGTAATGCTTCCCGTTGTAGCTATTCCATAAGCCGGACTGTACCCGGATCCTGAATTACCAAAATTTTTAAGCAGGACCTGGCTTGTATTGGAAGGATCTTTTGTAATGACTACGGTATAGGAAGAACTCAAACTGCTTTTTGCCGTGTTCTCGATAAAAAGCCATGTACCTGTATATTTATCCCTTGCATCGCCTGTGTCGGGGGTAACAGTATCTGTTGGTGCGCAACTGTGTAAAAATGCGATCATCAGTATGGCTGCTAAAAACTGGAACTGTTTTTTCATAACTTGTTTATTTATTATTTTTTTTTGTAAAAGTGGAATCGGGAAATTACGCAGTTTAGGTTTTTGCTTTTTTATGCTGAGAAATGTCGAAGCATCGGTTTTAGCTGCTTACATTATAGCTATTCAACTGGTTTGTATCTGCAATAATAATGCCATCGACTTCTAAACATCTGTTTTAATTCCTTAGACAGTTTTCCTGGGCAGCTTTTTAATTTTGTTGATGTATGACCATTGGTAAGCATTTGAGGCTGTCAAAGTTAATTTATTTTGTAATGGCAGTCTGCAATTTTGCCTTTGGCCTTACTTAGAATGCGTCCGGCCTGCTATAACTCCACCATCTGCATCAGCTTTGCTTTCATTTTGATTTATTTTTTAAATTTTTTTTAGAATAATTAAAAAAAATATTCCGGGTAATTCAACACAAGTGCTATTACCTTTTCTTGTCCTGATTATTAATTTAAGTAGAATTCCATTCATTTAAGAATATGAGAAAGATATTATCTTGTTTTATACTCGCCATCATTCTGACCTGCCCGATACTTACCACGGCACAAAGAATCAATTCCACCTGGATCTCTGCTGATCTGGGCGGGAACAACGCCTGGATCCTGAACCAGAATGCATACGGGAACCCGGAGATGGCTTACAGTCCAAAGTTCAATATATCAGGCAGTCTTACGTTTAACAAATTCCTCCAACAATACGGTTATTCGGCAGGTTTTGGAATCGGACATCTGGGTCAGAATTACAACGGTGATATGGCTGGAGCGTCTGCAAAACGTCAAATAAAACTCACATACTTGCAGGTCCCGGTTCTGGGAATGTATTACCTGAATGGCTATACCCAAAATAAATGGGTGTCATTTGGCCTGCAGTTTATGTACCTGCTGTCAGCAAAACAGGAGTTCAACCGCCAGGATGGAGGACGGGTACTTCCAAACGAAGTGCTATTGAAAACAAATGAGAATGTCAAGAGTTATTATCAGCCTTACGACGTCATGCTCAAACTTGAATATACCAATGTATACTCAATGGGACTATCACATAAGCTAAAGGCGCTGCTTTCACTTAAGAGTGCCGTTGGGTTGACCGACATCAACGCAAAAGGATATCGCGTGGAAAATATCATTCAAAAGACGTACGGTGGTTCACACAATTTTTACCTTGGACTGCATGTAGGGATTATGTATAATATAAACAAGAAATCAGCCTACAATCTTATCAAACCTTTCAACAGGTAAGTTTATTCCTAAAACTCATAACCGAAGCGACGCAGTTGCCGCTCATCGTCACGCCAATCCTTGCTTACCTTAACGGTTAGTTCCAGGAAAACCTTGTTGTCGATAAAGGCTTCTATATCCTTTCGCGCTTCGGTTCCAAGCCGTTTGATGGCTGCTCCCTGGTGTCCAAGGAGTATGGCTTTCTGGGATTCCCGTGCAACATAAATTGAAGCGGAAATTTTAACGATTGGCTGTGTTTCTTTGAATTCATTCACAATCACTTCGCATGAATAAGGCACTTCCTTCTGAAACTGAAGGAATATTTTTTCACGGATGATCTCTGAAACGAAAAACCGCAGCGGGCGATCGGTCAGTTCATCCTTAGGGAAATAGGGAGGATTCTCGGGCAGCATCCCGATAAGTTTTGCAACAAGTTTATCAAGATTCAGTTTTTTAAGTGCCGAAACAGGCAGGATTTCTGCATCGGGTATGGCCTCCTGCCAGAAAGCTACCTTCTGGTTAACTTCCTCGTGACTTGCAAGGTCTATTTTGTTGATCAGCAGCAGTATCGGCTTCTGGGCTTCCCTGATTTTCGTGACGATGCTTTCGTCAAATCCTGATTCTCCGAGTTCTGTCACATACAGAAAGACATCGGCATCCTGGAGGGCTGATTCCACAAAATGCATCATCGATTTATGCAATTTATAATGTGGATTTACGATGCCAGGGGTGTCAGAATAGACGATCTGGAACTCTTCGCCGTTGACAATGCCCATTATCCGGTGCCTTGTGGTCTGCGCTTTTGGCGAAATAATAGAGAGTTTTTCTCCGCTTAGAGCATTCATCAGCGTGGATTTCCCGACATTTGGATTCCCGATAATATTAACAAATCCGGCCCTGTGCGTCATAAATATATTCATCAGTTTGTATTTTGCAAAGAAACAAAATATATCTTTGCACTCCCATATAAGAAACATCGTTCTTCTTTGGAGATTAAATAACAAGCACATTTCAGGGTAATTACGCATTATTAACCTATTACCTGATAAAATACATTGCGGGGTGGAGCAGAGGTAGCTCGTTGGGCTCATAACCCAAAGGTCGTAGGTTCGAATCCTGCCCCCGCTACTACAAAAAAAGCCAATCAGTGATTGGCTTTTTTTATTTGTTCACATCCCATGAAAAGATGCCGCTTTGCTCATCTTTTCACGGCTGGATTATCTGATTTTCAGCTATCAACAGCCTTTAAGGGAAATATAACTGTATCTTTGCATCATGGGAAATATTCTTGCAATTGTTGGCCGTCCTAACGTCGGTAAATCTACTTTTTTCAACCGTCTCACAGGCACCCGTCAGGCCATTGTTGACCCTACAAGCGGAGTAACCCGCGACAGGCACTATGGAAAATCGGACTGGAACGGTATCGAATTTTCTGTTATTGATACCGGTGGCTACGTGATGGGTGGAGAGGACGAATTCGAAGAAGCAATCCGTAAACAGGTTCAGCTTGCCATCGAGGAAGCCGATGCCATCGCTTTTTTGGTCGATGTTACTGAAGGACCTACACCCATGGACAAGGATGTGGCCGAACTCATTCGTAAATCGGGTAAGAGTGCCTTCCTTGTAGCCAATAAAGTAGATCATTCAGGACTTATAGCCGCCGCTGCAGAATTTTACAGCCTGGGCCTTGGTGAAATGCATTGCATTTCATCGATAAATGGCTTTGGCACAGGCGATTTTCTGGATGAAGTGGTTGCCCGCTTCTCCAAAGCGGACGAAGAGCTTGAGGATGATGAGACCTCTGAATTACCAAGGATCGCTGTCGTAGGTCGTCCGAATGTGGGCAAATCGTCTTTTGTAAATATGCTGCTTGGTGACGAGCGCAATATCGTTACTTCCATTGCCGGCACCACCCGCGATTCGATACATACCCGTTTTAAATCCTTCGGATTTGACTTTCTGCTGATCGACACCGCAGGACTTCGCAAAAAAGGAAAGGTTTTTGAAAATATTGAGTTTTATTCTACGATGCGTTCTGTGCGTGCCATTGAGAACTGCGATGTTTGTTTCGTAGTTGTAGACGCCGTTGTTGGGTTTGAAGCCCAGGACCTGAATATTTTTAACCTCGCCGAGAAGAACCATAAAGGCATTGTGATTGTCGTTAACAAATGGGACCTTGTTGAAAAGGAGAACAATACCCACAAGGATTTTGAACTAAAAATACGCCAGAAAATTGCGCCCTTCACCGATGTGCCTATCGTGTTCACCTCTGTACTCACAAAGCAAAGGATATTCAAAGCCCTTGAGGCAGGCATCAAGGTATATGAGAACAGGCGTAATCATATTCCTACACGTGTTCTGAATGAAACGCTGCTCCCGATTCTGGCGGCTAACCCACCCCCTACTTCAAAGGGTAAATTTCCAAAAATAAAGTATATAACCCAGATCCATACACCATACCCCTCATTCGTATTCTTCTGCAGCCTACCGCAGTATGTAAAGGATACCTATAAGCGCTATGTTGAGAATCAACTTCGGAAATTGTACGAATTTGAAGGTGCTCCCATGGAAATTTATTTTCGTCAAAAATGAGCACGGATCCTGATGCCCTCAGAATTGACAAATGGCTCTGGGCCATCCGCATTTATAAAACGCGCACGCTGGCCACTGATGCCTGTAAGGCAGGGAAGATAAAAATAAACGGCCAGGCAGTAAAACCTTCACGCGAGCTTAAGCTGCAGGAGGTGGTCACCATAAGCCAGGGGCCGCTGACCAAAACAATCCGCATTAAAACATTGATCCACAACAGGGTCTCAGCAAAACTTGTTCCCGATAATGCCGAGGACCTTACCCCTGCTGAAGAATACGAAAAACTCAAGCTGGCGCATGAAGTGAACGGTGAGCAGCGCGACCGTGGTATTGGCAGACCTACCAAAAAGCAACGAAGGCTTATCGATATACTGAAAAAAGATAAGGAAAACTGGGACTAATCGATTTCAGATTTCGAGATTTAGCCAAACAAACACAGAGACACGGAGGTACATGGAAATAAATTTTATGATCTGTATTTCTATGTATTTCTATGTATTTCAAATTTTCAAGTTAGTTACGGTAGGTGCCATTATATAATGGTGCTCGTCTTTTCACTTTTCATTTTTCACTTTTCACTTTTCACTTTTCGTTTTTCACTTAAATCTATTCCACATACAGGACCAAACCCTTCAGGTACTCCCCTTCAGGATGGTAGATACTAATGGGATGATCGGCCGGCTGGGACAGATGGTGCAGTATTTTCACCTGCCTGCCCACCTGGATGGCAGCAGCCATGATAGCCGATGTGAACATACTCCTGTCAACAGCCTGGGAACAGGAGAAGGTAAAGAGCAGTCCGCCCGGCTTGATCCGCTGGATCGCCTCAGCATTCAATTTAATATATCCGCGCATAGCCTTCTGTTTATCGGTATGATGTTTGGCAAATGCTGGAGGATCAAGGATAATAATATCATAAAAATCATCGGGCATCCCGGCCAGAAATTTTTTCGTGTCCTGTACAAATGATTTATGATGTGTTATTCCGGGAAAATTGAGCTCAATGTTCTGGTCGGTCAGTGCTATCGCTTTTGCAGAACTATCAACCGAATGCACCAACGCTGCACCTGCCTCGAGGGCATAAACAGAAAAACTACCACTGTAACAAAAGGTATTCAGCACTTTACGGCCTACGGAGTAATAAGCCAGGATTTCCCTGTTCTCGCGCTGATCAATGAAAAAGCCCGTTTTTTGTCCACCCGCAAAATCGACCTTGAACCTGCAGTTGTTTTCAAGGATTATTTCACTTCTGCTTTCGCCAAAAAGATAAGCATCTTCGGTGACCATATGGGTCATATGGCTCATGGTTTCACTGCTTCTGTCATACACGGCGTGCAATTCTGGTCCATAGGCTGATTTTAAGGCTTCCACAATGAAGGATTTAGCACGGTGCATACCTATTGAATGTGATTGGAGCACAACTGTTCCCGCATAAAAATCTGCAATAAGGCCAGGCAATCCATCACCTTCCGAAAATATCAGCCGGTAAGCATTTGTTTCGGGGTTACCTGCCAGACCCAGTGTGTGCCGCAGTCTCAGTGCATCAGCGATTTTTCTGTTCCAGAATTCAGCATCTGCATTTGTACGTAAATGCGAGAAAATTTTTATGGCAAGCGAACCTGTCTCATAAAATCCAGTCGCCAGGTAATTATCATCGGCCGAAAAAACCTCTACCATATCACCTTCAGCAACATTCCCGCGAATTTGTTGAATTGCACCCGAAAATATCCAGGGGTGATAGCGTTTTACAAAATCTTCTTTCCCCGGTTTGAGGATAATATGGGCAAATTGTTTCATTATATTTTGTTTTTCGGCAAAATTACATTTCTTTAACATATGGGAATATAATATCATATGTTAATATACTGCTTAATTAAATGGTTCATAATCTGTAACATACAATATTTTAGAAAAACAGACGGCCGTAAAATTTAACAACATTTAACATTTTGCCCGATTATTGCGTATATTTGTCTAAACTCCAAAACCAAACAAATATGAAAAAAGTAATGTTTCTGGTCAGTGTTTCGATACTGATCGTATTTTCAAGTTGTAACAACAACAAAGAACAGATCGCAAAATTAAAGACAACCAACGACAGTTTACTGAGCCTCGGCTATCAGAAAGACACTACTGTAATTGCATACGTTGCAGCCTTTAATTCAATTCAGGCTAATCTCGATTCTATCAAAGGCAAAGAAATGATTATCAGCAAAAGCACCAAAGGTGGTGGTGAACTGAAACAGGATGCCAAAGATCAGATCAATCAGGATATCAAGAGCATTTATGAATTGCTGCAGAAAAACAGACGGATTGTTGCCGGTCTGAAGAGCAAACTCAAAAAATCCAATGTACGTATTGTAGAGTTGGAAAAAATGATTGAGACCCTCAACGCCCAAATCGTGGCTAAAGATGCTGACATCGCACAGATGAAGGCTGACCTCGAGAAACTGAACATTAAGGTAACTGAGTTAACAACATCTGTTGACAACCTTTCAGCTGCCAATCAATCAAAAGCTCAGACCATAGATGATCAGACAAAGGCCCTCAACACAGCTTATTTTGTTGTTGGAACAACCAAAGAATTGGTTGCCCACGGTGTAATTACAAAAGCCGGTGGATTTATTGGTCTTGGCCGCAACAAAACTGTGAAAGCTGACTTCAACAAAGAATATTTCACTCGTATTGATGTTACAAAATTCAAAGGATTGGCACTTGGTAAAAAGAACGTAAAAATTGTTACCGTTCATCCAAATACTGCCTATAAACTCACAGGCGCAAAGACAAAAGATAGCCTTGTAGTCAAAAATCCTGCTGAATTCTGGGCTTCATCCAAATACCTGGTTGTTATTGCCGAATAATAATTCATTCGCGTAAAATATTCAGAGCCGGGCTGTCTTCAGCCCGGCTCTGCTTTTTTATATACTTTTCGCTAAAGTTGTTTTTGTGCAGCCCGAAACATATGAAATATACTAACTTTACCTCATGCAAATAAAACGACTTTCGCTTATCATACTCCTGCTGATGGGATCAGCGGCTGCTTTCGCACAGAAAAAGCCTGTCCATTTCACAGCCATGTTTTACAACACCGAGAATCTCTATGATACCATAAAGGAACCCAATATCCAGGATGAAGAATATTTGCCCGGCTCCCGTATCCCGTGGAATACGGCGCGATACAATATTAAAATTGATCATATTTCAAAAGTGATGGCTTCGGTTAATTTGCCGGAATTACCTGATATTATTGGAATGGCTGAGATTGAGAACCGTTCTGTTCTCGAAAGTCTTGTCAACTCAGCCAACCTCAGGTCAGGCAATTATAAGATCGTTCATTTCGACAGCCCCGACGCGCGTGGCATTGATGCAGCAATGCTTTATAAAAGCAGTAGTTTCAAGGTCCTAAAAGCAGAACCACTAAATGTCACTTTAACTTCAACAGATAAAGAGCATACGCGTGACATTCTTTATATTAGAGGCGTGGTCATGAAAAAGACTATGCTCCATATTTTTATCAACCATTGGCCTTCACGCAACGGCGGGCAGGAGCTGTCGGAGCACAATCGCTTTACAGCCGCAAACGTACTTCGTCATCAGATTGATCTGATCCTGGCATCCGATAAATCAGCAAACATCCTGGTGATGGGTGATTTTAACGATAATCCCACAGATAAAAGCATTTCAAAAGTGCTTGCTGCGGTTGCACCCGAGTTGCCTTACAAAGCATCCGGGCTCTACAACCTTTTATTTTTCCCTTATAAGCAAGGAAAAGGTTCGCTTTATTATAAAAGCTGGGATATGTTCGACCAGGTCATTGTTTCGGGGAATTTACTCGGAACTGCCAAGGGCCTCAAATGCCTTCCTGCTGATGCCGGTGTGTATAAGCCTGAATGGGTACTTTACAGGAACAAGGAAGGAGAGATGATCCCCAACCGTACAACTTCCCGCGAATACCATGGCGGATACAGCGATCATCTTCCTGTGTTCGTCAATTTCAAATTTATACGCTAGAAAGTCTGGAAAAGATGTTCGTTTTTCACCTTCCTGTATCCAATTTGGGAAACATGGGTAAAGTTCGCTATTTCTGATCGAAATCAATTTCTTTCAGCAGCATCCCATCGGCATTGTAGAATTGCCATTTGCCAATTTTCTGATCAAGTTTATAACTGCCGACAATATGTTTCCGGCCATTTTCATAATAAACAGTGCGCAATCCTTCACTCAGTCCATCCTTAAAAGCGCCTTCGCTCCAGATTTTCCCGTTTTTAAACCAGGCAGTCCACTTTCCCATCCGTTTGTTGTTGGAATAAGTGCCTTCTATTTTGCGTTGACGGTTCTCGTAATATTGGACCTCCCGGATCAGCTCTTTCTGACCTTTACGGTAACTGTAATACTTTTCCACCTTTGGCGATCCGTCAGGGTATTTCTGCTCGACTTCCTTATGCGAGAAAAATTGGCAACCAGTTAGTACAATAAGTGGTAAGAGTGCAAGGAGTAAATTTTTCTTCATAAGTGAAACCCTATCTATACTGCCTGTCAGCGGTTAAACATCAGCCTGAGCCCTAGAGATGATTCATCGAAACGACCATTTTCATACACCAGGTTTCCGTTCACAATAGTATGGGTGACTTTGGACCTGAAGGTATGCCCCTCCCAGGGCGACCATCCACATTTGGAAATTATATTAGAAGCGGAAACAGTCCACGCATCATCCAGATCTACCAAAATAAGATCAGCATAAAAACCTTCACGGATAAATCCGCGCTGCAGGATGTTATAGCATACTGCAGGCGCATGACACATCTTTTCCACCACTGTTTCAATGCTGATAAGCCGATCCTGGCATATTTCCAGGATTGCCGGCAGGGAATGCTGCACCAGTGGCGCTCCCGATGGTGCTTTGAAATAAGATTGCGCTTTTTCTGCAAGCAAATGTGGCGCGTGGTCAGTAGAAATGATATCTATTCGCCCGTCGCGCAGGCCTTGTAGCAATGCGTCGCGGTCATCCGCCGACTTAATGGCTGGATTTACCTTGATTTTAGTTCCGAGTCTGGCGTAATCTTCGTCGCAAAACCAAAGATAGTGCGTGCATACCTCGGCTGTGATCCGTTTTTGAGCCAAGGGCAGATCATTTCCCAGCAGCGCGAGTTCCTTGCGGGTACTCATGTGCGTAATATGAAGGCGGGTGTTGTATTTCTTTGCCAGACTTACCGCAAGCCGCGACGACAGGTAGCATGCCTCAGCGCTGCGGATGAGCGGATGCATTTCAACCGGAACATCTTCGCCGTATTTTTCGCGCATGACTTCGCTGTTGGCACGGATAACCGTCTCATCTTCGCAATGCACCGCCACAGGCAGCGGAGATAAGCGGAAAATATCTTCGAGTACGCTTAGTTTATCTACAAGCATATTGCCTGTAGAAGCCCCAAAGAAGACTTTCACACCGCATATCTTTTGCGGATCTGCAAGGATGATTTCTGCGAGATTGTCATTTGAAGCGCCGAGAAAAAAGGAATAGTTGGCGAGTGATTTCTCCGAAGCCAGCCGAAACTTATCTTCAAGTAACACTAACGTTGTAGCTTGTGGAACTGTATTGGGCATTTCCATGAATGAGGTTACCCCGCCTGCCACAGCGGCGCGGCTTTCGGTTGACAGATCGGCTTTGTGTGTAAGGCCGGGTTCGCGGAAATGCACATGACAATCGATGACGCCCGGCAACAGGTATTTGCCTCCGGCATCAATCACTTTGTATCCTTGTTCAATAGGACCGGAGACATCGCCTGTATCTTTTTCAATTTTTTCTATTTTACCGCCTGCAATCCTGACCGCCCCCCTGAAAACCTCCCCCTCATTGACGATAAGCGCATTGATGATGATGTATGGATTGTGCATAACCAGGGGAATTTAACGGAGACCAGGTTGAGATATGGTTTGATTGAAGATATAGATGGTGTTTGTTAAAAAAAAAGGTACAGAAATGATCTATACCTCTATGCGTTGCGAAAATAATCCAGCTTTCATTTTACGATAATTGGGTTCTTTTTTGGCCTGATGCGCTTGAACTTAAGACGTATCACGCCTAAAATGGCCTCCTTGAAAATACCCTTGCTCATCTTGGATGTGCCTTCGGTACGATCGGTAAAAATAACAGGAACTTCCTTGATGTTAAATCCCAGCTTCCATGTAGTATATTTCATTTCAATCTGGAAAGCATAGCCAATAAATTTGATCTTATCAAAATCAATGGTTTCAAGTACCCGGCGTGTATAGCATTTAAATCCTGCGGTGGTATCCATGATCTTCATCCCGGTGATGATCCTCACGTAATAGGATGCAAAGTAAGACATCAGCACGCGTCCCATGGGCCAGTTCACAACATTAACGCCTTTAATGTAGCGCGATCCGATGGCCATATCGGCTCCTTCAAGCGTACAGGCATGATAAAGCCTTACCAGGTCTTCCGGGTTATGGGAGAAATCGGCATCCATTTCAAAAATATAGCCATAGTTTCCTTTAAGCGCCCAGTTAAACCCGGCAATATAGGCTGTGCCCAGTCCAAGCTTGCCTTTACGCTCGAGCATGTTCAAACGTCCGGGATATTCGGTCTGCAAAGAACGAACGATAGCTGCAGTACCATCGGGAGAGTTATCCTCAACGATAAGGACATCGAATTCTTTTTCCAGTGAGAAAACCTTGTGGATAATCCTGCTGATATTCTCTTTTTCGTTGTATGTAGGGATAATGACTAGGCTATCGGACACTGCGGAAATATTTATGCAACGAAATTAGGTAATTTTTCCAAGCAAAAGCAAATATTCCTCGCGGGGTGCAGCAAATCCGCTCCAGGACAACATTGACCCATTCCTAAACATCCAGATACAACCAGAAGAATCATTTAAATGTATCTTATATCATTATTTAACAATTGCTTGACTTGTTTTTCTGGAATAATATTGTAGGTTTGTGCGGGATACTTATTTGATTTTTCAAGCCTCATAATTATTATAACAACAATTTTAAAATGAACGACTTATGAAAAAAAATCTACTCTTGTTGTGTATTCTCTTCACCGCTCTT
>JBBRRV010000027.1:0-27625 GCA_038246075.1 Bacteroidales bacterium | reverse complement strand
CGCACGCAGGTTGTTGATGGTCAGACTATTCTGCTCAGAGATTCATTCGTTAAGAGTATCACGATTGATAATGTATATCAGGCTCAATTCGGTATCCGTTATATTTTCTAGTCTTTGCGAATCTTTTGTTAATGTAAAAAAGGCAACCGGGGTATCCCGGCTGCCTTTTTTAATTTAACCGATAAACAATCAGGAGCAATGTTCTGCTTTCATGAACGGATATTTGAAATCCGTTGGCGGTATCAGTGTTTCTTTTATCGTGCGCGGGCTCATCCAGCGCATCAGGTTGAGGGGGCTGCCGGCCTTGTCGTTGGTGCCCGACTTGCGCGATCCGCCGAAAGGCTGCTGTCCTACCACGGCACCCGTGGGTTTATCATTAAAATAAAGGTTACCGGCAGCATATTTCAGCACATCCGATGCATGCGCCAGCACCTGCCTGTTGCGGGCAAAGATAGCTCCCGTGAGGGCGTAAGGCGAGGTACGGTCCAACAGTGCCAGGGTTTCCTCAAAATCCTTGTCATCATATACATACAAGCTAAGCACAGGACCAAAGATCTCTTCAACCATGGTAACGAAGAGCGGGTTATGCGCCAGTATAACGGTAGGTGCAACAAAATAACCTTTCGACTTGTCGCCTGTTCCGCCAAAAACAATTTCTGCATCAGGTGAGTTTTTAGCCATGTCGATATAATGCATGATCTGGTCGAACGCGCCCTCGTCAATAACTGCGTTCATAAAATTGCTAAAGTCGCGCACGTCGCCAACTTTTATCTGGCTCAGCATATCGCCTACCCGTTCTTTAATTCTGGGCCAAAGCGATTTCGGAATGTATGCCCGGGATGCAGCAGAACATTTCTGCCCCTGGTATTCAAACGAACCCCTGACCAATGCAGTAGATACCTCGTCCACATCGGCTGAGGCATGCACCATCACAAAATCCTTACCACCGGTTTCACCCACTATCCGCGGATACGACTTATAACCATCGAGGTTGCCTGCTATCGATTGCCACAGATTGTTAAAGGTCTTGTTTGATCCTGTAAAATGAAGTCCGGCGAAATCACGGTTGGAAAAAACTGCCTTGCCAACCTCCGAACCTGCTCCGGGAATAAAATTGATCACGCCATCCGGAACTCCTGCTTCTTTATAGATCTCCATGAGAATATAATTGGATAATATAGAGGTTGATGCGGGTTTCCAAAGCGTAACATTTCCCATCAGCACAGGCGACATATTCAGATTCGAAGCAATAGAAGTGAAGTTAAAGGGTGCTACGGCAAAGACAAACCCTTCCAACGGCCTGTATTCAAGCCTGTTGATAATTCCGGGGTCGGAATGAGGTTGTTCGTTATAAATATCAGAGATGTAATGGGCATTGAATCTCAGAAAATCGATCGATTCGCATGCACTGTCAATCTCGGCCTGGTACACGCTTTTACTCTGCCCCAGCATGGATCCTGCATTGAGCCTGTTCCGGTATTTCCGTGCAATCAGTTCGGCTACTTTAATGGTAATGGACAGGCGCTCCACCCAGGGGAATGACTCCCATTGTTTATGTGCCTTGAGCGAAGCCTCAATGGCCATGTTTACCTCTTTTGCAGATGCTTTGTGGTATTGTGCCAGCACATGTGCGTGGTCATGGGGCATGGTCACATTCCCCGTATGGCCGGTCCGGATTTCTTTTCCGCCGATGACAAGCGGAATATCCATGACTCCCTGGCTGAGGGAATCTAGTTCCAACTGGAGCTCCTTGCGCTCGCGGGTGCCAGGGGCATAAGACTTTACCGGTTCATTAGCCGGGTAACCGTAACTGTAAATGGAGTTATTCATGGAACGTTTTATTATTGAACGATGAGCAAAATATGGCAACAGGTCTGACGTTATAAAAGCTATAGAAATGTGTGCGTTGGCCAGCCCAAAAACAGAATCTATAACATTTTGTGGTGTTGTTTGTTCATTGCAACCAGATTGTAGATGAGCTGCATGTTTTTTATATAAAAATGGTAAAAGCAGTATCTTTACATATAAATCATGCATAAATGAGCCATTATATTATTACAGGAACTTCGCGGGGAATAGGTGAAGCCATTGCCCGCAAATTGCTTAAACCGGGAAATACGTTGTTTTGTACTTCACGCACATTAAATGAAGAACTGGTAGAACGGGCCGTATCACTGGGAGCAAAGATTTATTATTATCCCACCGATCTGTCTGATCCACTGGCTGTTGCTGGATTTTCCAGCCTGGTCTGGAAAAACATAGCTCCTCTTGAGGTGAAACGCATTGCCCTTGTCAACAATGCGGGGATGTTAGCGCCTATTGGTCCCATCGAGAAAAACGACCCTGTTCAGTTACTGATGCATATACAACTCAACCTGCTGGCGCCAATGTTGTTAACATCTACATTTCTGGCACATACTGCTGAATGGAATATTCCAAAGGTGGTTTTTAACATCTCCTCCGGGGCGGCCAGCACTGTGTATGCCGGATGGAGCGCTTATTGTTCGTCCAAAGCTGCCGTTAACATGTTCACACGCACAGTTGCCATGGAACAATCCTCAGCCCCCTTCCCTGCGAAAATTTTGGCCTTTGCACCCGGCATTGTTGAGACAGCGATGCAAACCGAAATCCGGGATGCTGATATACATGGTTTTCCTGAAAAGGATAAATTCCTAAAGCTGCATGCAGAAGGTCGTCTTTCTTCGCCTGAATACGTGGCCGATGTTATCACAAAAGCATTATTCGATGATGCGATTCCTCAGGGTAGTGTCCTGGACATCTGGAATCATAAAGGCTAAGGTAAACAATCAAAAATCCTGCTGTTTTCCCTTGCCGGAAATCCATCCTTTTCTATAGCTTTGTGCAAAATCAATTATATATGTTCAAGACCAACGAATACTTCGACGGAAAAGTAAAATCAATAGCTTTTAAAACTCCGGAAGGTCCGGCAACCATAGGCGTTATGGCCCCCGGTGAATATGAATTCGGCACTTCTACTACAGAATACATGACGGTAACATCAGGCGAATTAATGATCAAGTTTCCGGGTTCTTCCACCTGGAAGACATTCAAAACAATGGAAACATTCGTGGTTGAAAAAGACGTTAAATTCAAGGTTAAGGTCACCACCGACGCATCCTATTTCTGCCTTTATCAGTAAGCTGCGCTATTATTGGCTGTTAGCGTTTGCATGGTAGCAATAGTTATTATTTTGACCGTTGACATGATCTCTTTTTCATATCACCCGGATCTTTATACCCTGCAGTCAAAAGTAATACCGTTATAAACAAGCCCTTACAATCCGGAAATTTCATTCATGGACATTCTATCTGAACACTAAAAATTAATAATATCCACATGAAGTACACAAACATTCATCCCGAATATAAGATATGGCTTGCAACCGATAAGGGAGAAGGATTGCTTGGCGACGGAAAATGGAAAATTTTAAAAGCCATTGACCAGGCTGGCTCCCTGACGGCTGCCTGTGAAAATCTTGGCATCACCTACCGCCGCACCTGGAATGATCTGAAGAAAGTTGAAAAAATGCTCGGTTTTGCGCTACTCGAAAAAAGCCGCGGCGGTCAGGAGGGCGGCCACACAGTTCTCACTGCAGAAGGAATTAAATTGGTGAAAGCATTCGATGCGTTTCATGCACGCATGGATACACTGATGCATCAGGAATTTTCCAAACTGTTGATCCAGCTCGGTGATTGAAATTCTCGATCAATGAACCTGGTTTCAGGCCATCGCAGTGCTGATAAATTCCGGGCATAAGATGGAAAACCTTCTGGCGACTCAATCATCTTTGATGCCGGCAGTTTATCTGTTCCCATTCAACAACCGGCCATCACTTTTTATCGAATATACCCGCGGGTGAATATTCTCGCCAAAGCCGCTTCTGCCGACCATACCCTGCTGTGTCTTCCCGGTTTGCCTGTTTCCTGCAATCTATCATGCGTTTAATCCATTATAACGGATTAAAGGACATTTAACTTCATGCGAACGTATTCAAAACACCTCTAAAACTTCCCTGGGAGTGGTTTCATTATTGGAATAAACACTTTCAAAATGGGACATTTTCCACTGGTAAAACAGACGCCTTATAATATTAAGTTACTGATAATGTAATACATACGATGTTAGGCACAGAATTTGAAAAATGTTTTGAGTGAAGGCAGGGAATTGTAGAGGTGCAAAAAAGAATACCCGATAAAGATTTCCTTGAATAATGAAGTGTTAAATCGTGTTTTGCAGATCAGGTCTTTCTATTTCGACAAATACTTGTTTCACCTGGAGTTCCTGAACGGATTTGCAAAATTACATAATATAAAAGGCGATGACTGAAGAAAACGAACGCATCCGGAGCTCAATGTTTGGAATTTTTGTTATGATTCTGACCTTGGCAAATTTCATTCTGTCTTTTGAAATAGTCCAGCATACTATTGTTATTGGGCTGTCTTATTCTACCGAATACCTGGCGATTGTTCTTTTTATGATTCCTATCTGGTTTTTTGGTCTCGCCAAAACCGACCTGCTGAAGATATACCGTGTAAATCACTATTTGCAGTTATTTTATCAGAGCATCAAATTCATTATCATTGGCACTGCCATATTATTTGCACTCGTCAATATTCTAAACTTTACCAGTATAGCGAAAGAGGTTATCCTCCTGTTTGCTTTTCTGAATCTGGTAACAGTCTTCGGCACCTATGTTGTAGCAAATAAGCGGTATATGCAACAACGCCAAAAAGGCAATAACCTGACCAACATCCTGGTCATTGCCGATGAAAACTGTGTGAATTTTGTCCAAAAAATAATTGCACACCGCGAATGGGGATATAATATCATGCTGATAATTTCTGATTCTCCTGTTATAGCGGAGAAGTTCGGTTCCAACATAAAAGTGCTGAAGAAAACATCAAGTTTATCCTGCCTGATCAAATTTCATGTCATTGATGAGGTCTTCTACTGCAAGAATCAGATCAACCAGGAAGAAGTGCAGCGTATTATCTATGCCTGTGAAGAAATTGGCGTCGTCTTCAGGCTGCATTCCCAGTTGCTGAATATGTCGGCCACACGCGCCGAGTTGAATCATTTTGACGAAGTGCCTTTCATAACCTATAAAAATACGCCTTCTAATCATATCGCTCTAAGCTGGAAATTCATCTTCGATTTCACCATTTCATTCCTGGTGATCATGTTGTGGCTGCCTTTCTTATTCTTAATCGGCCTTGTTATAAAGCTCAATTCCAAGGGTCCGGTAGTCTTTAAGCAAAAAAGAGTTGGTCTGCGGGGCCGTGAATTCTATATGTACAAATTCAGGACAATGGTTAATGATGCTGAAAAACAACAGCATAAGATCATGGATAAGAATGAAATGGATGGTCCTGTTTTCAAAATCAAGAACGATCCACGCATTACTTCGGTCGGAAAATTCCTCCGTAAAACAAGCCTCGATGAGTTGCCACAATTCTTTAATGTGCTGAAAGGAGACATGTCACTTGTCGGACCTCGGCCACCTATCATGCGCGAAGTTAAACAATATGAACCCTGGCAGTTGCGCCGCTTATCCATGCGCCCCGGAATCACATGCATATGGCAGGTTGCACCCCGCCGCAACAGCATTTCTTTTGAAGAATGGATGAAACTCGATCTTCAGTATATCGATAGCTGGTCATTGAAACAGGACCTCGTTCTTGCAATCAAAACAGTGCGCACAATGATCATGGGAAGTGGTCAATAAACCTGTCCAACGCTAACCACCTCCCTCCCACTTATGCTCTTCATTTCTTTAAGCGTATGACCTGATGGTTGTCTGCAGGATGGCAGGGAATCCGATCTGAAGAATCTTCAGATATAGCCTTACCTGCAAATTTGCTAACTTTAGCAACAGGTTCCTATAGAAATTTGGCCACAGCAGGCCTGATGCTTCAACATTTATAAAAATTTTATGCTCTGCGTTTGGGGAATAATGATGCTTTCAGCATGTGCGGCAACTGAATTCAAGCCTCCTGCAGTGGCACCTGTAAGCAATCAGAACATACCAACTTCGGCAACAATTCCGTCGACACCAGCCAATGCGGAGATCTACTATATCGCACCCACCGGCAATGATGCAACCGGTAACGGATCCTCAGCCAGACCTTGGAAATCACTCAATAAAGCCTGTGGCACTGTAAAAAAGCCTGGTGCATTTATTCACGTTAATGCCGGCACGTATCTCGAATCATCGCAATGTGTTCTTGCTGACGGAGTGAGTCTTGAAGGCGCAGGGGCTTCATCGACCATCATAAAATCACATCTCCAGGGTGGAATAGATGATCGCGGAGCTGGAATTCTAAGGCTAAATAGTGGTTCCGAAATTTCCCGCATCTCCAACATAACTTTTGACGGCGATAATTTAACCGGATATGTTGCCATTTCTGTCATTGGACGAAGCAATGTTGAAATTCACCATTGTATCGTTACTAATTTTTATCGTCAGGGTATTCTTTTTGATGGTGGAGCACAAACCGGAAATAAGGTACACCATAATGTCATTACCAATAGTGGTGGAAACCCTGCCGGCATGGATGCCAGAGGGGCTAATTTAGGGATTTGGAACAATACCGGAATGCTGATTTATAATAATACTGTAAACCAAAAGTTCAGAACCGGTTCATTAAATGGAACAGGTGTTAGTGTTGGAGATAATGCCTATGGACTTCAAATGTATAATAATACGATTTTGGCCTTTGCCCACTCCACAGCGGAACACCCTAACTTTTGTTTTGCGGTTGAATTTTGGAGCAACAATAAAACAGGGGGGCCAAAATCGGCAGCAATGGGTGGATGGGGAACACAAATTTATGGTAATACCTTTGAGGGAGAGATGGATATTGCTTTTGGCGGCAGTAAGGCAGGTTACGAATATTCATACGATGTGCATGACAATATCTTTGGTGATGGCATCGCAACTGCTGATCCGAGCGACTTCAAAACAGCTTTACAGTTTGAAGGAGAGCAACGATATGTTATTATTAGAAATAATACTTTCAGAAAGGGTCTGACGCTTCCGTTGTATTTTTGCGATACAGAGGCTTCTCAAAACTGTCAGGACATCCAGATTTTCAATAATACATTTGAGGACGTTACTTATGGCTATTTGGGACACAATGGGATGTTCGCCCCGGCTATTGATTTTGGGTCACACGGCAGATATGGAATTGTAAGAAATATTTCCATCCTCAACAATACATTTACGGCAAACCGGGAACCTGGCGGTAGCAAAGTTTCAAGTTGTGCTATCTTCCTGCCCACAGGAAACGATTGTGATAATGTGTATATAAAGAACAATATATTCACAGGGTTTCTGGAAGCTGCAATTATAGCCAAATCTCAAATGTCAGGGGGAACATTAAACAACCTTGTGCTGGCAAAAAACATTTATTATAATAATGGAAATAATAATGCCCTGAAGACCATCCGTTTTACCCCTACCGGTATCTCGGACGACCATGGGATCATTGCCGACCCATTGTTTGTTTCCTCAACCGACTTTCACCTTCAGGCATCGTCACCGGCAAAGGGGGCTGGCATAAATGTTGGCCTTGCTACTGACAAGGATGGCCTAACGCTTCAGAATCCACCTTCAATTGGGGCATATAAATAGATCCATCGGCATAAACAGACCGGTTAGGTCGACCAGGCGCCTTCAGGAACCACCCACCTGCTGCATTCATTAATTTTTGACAATTTATACAAAACCTCAGTATAACACCATCCATTTAGGACTGGCTCCCTCCTTCCCCTTTGAATTTCAATCCCCTGTTGTTCATCTGAAAGACAGACATATTAAACAGATTAATCCTGCTGGATTTATACCGTACCTAAATTGGCCATAAAGAGCCCCTAAGTGCTGCCGCATGCGACACATCCCGATTTGTCAATCTTGTAGGTTGAAATTAATTCACTGTGATTCCATTCCTAAATTATACTGTTTCGTCTGGATTCATAATAAAACGGATAGATCCAGGTTACTTGCCATTTCTTCTTTGCACAAGCTTTTGCCAGGTCTAACGGCTTTCTTTTTATTAAAGCCTGTTGGATAATTTTACCACTTTCTTAAACAACACTTAACAGGTTCAGATTACATAATAATACATTAATCAGGCTATTACATTTCACGTTATTGTACATAAATATATGATGTTTTGATAAAACAAAACCGCGCGCATAGCTACACTTATCCTTCCCACAAAACTAATTACATCATTTTTATTTTGAATTTTTAATAATCTTACTCGTATTACTCACAGCACTCAAACAACTATGATGAACTCTATACAAACTTGTTTAACTAAAAATTTCTGTTTAGTACAAATGCCTGATGATGCTAAAGCTTCAGCAGTAAATTTCAGTGATGAAAGTGGCAAAGCCAAAAGTTTAGTCTCAAAAATGCTGGCAATCCTCTTTTTGCTATGTTCATTTGCATTGAATGCACAGACATACTATATAGCACCAACAGGTAATGATGCAGCCGGTAACGGATCATCAGCCAATCCATGGAAATCGCTTTATAAGGCTTGTAATGCTGTGACAAATTCAGGTGCTACCATCTACATCAATGCAGGCACCTATATAGAATCATCACAGTGCGTTCTTGCCAACGGGGTTAGTCTTGACGGCGCCGGATCATCATCGGCTATCATAAAATCGCATCTCCAGGGTGCCTTGGATGATCGCGGATCAGGAATCCTAAGGTTAAATAGTGGTTCCTCAGCTTCCCGCATCTCCAACATAACTTTTGACGGTGATAATTTAACCGGATATGTTGCCATATCTGTCATTGGGCGAAGCAATGTTGAAATTCACCATTGTATCGTTACTAATTTTTATCGTCAGGGTATTCTTTTTGATGGCGGAACACAAACCGGAAATAAGGTTCACGATAATGTCATTACCAATAGTGGTGGAAACCCTGCCGGCATGGATGCCAGAGGAGCTAATTTAGGGGTTTGGAACAATACCGGGATGCAGATTTATAATAATACTATAAACCAAAAGTTCAGGACAGGTTCGTTAAATGGAACTGGTGTTAGTATTGGGATTTGGGTCTATGGGCTTCAAATGTTTAATAATACTATTTTATCATTTGCCCACTCCACACCTGAACACCCCAACTTTTGTTTTGCAGTTGAGTGCTGGAGCAGCAATAAGCCAGGTGGGGCTGGTTCGGCAGCACTTGGTGGCTGGGGGACACATATTTATGGAAACACCTTTGAGGGTGAGTTGGATATTGCTTTTGGCGGCGACAAGACTGGTTATGATTATTCATACTATGTGCACGACAATATCTTTGGTGATGGCATCGCAGATGCTAATCCCCAGGTCTTCAAAACAGCCTTGCAATTTGAAGGAGAACATCGGTATGTTACCGTCAGCAATAATACCTTTAGAAAGGGATTAACGCTTCCGATATATTTTTGCGATACAGAAGATACACAAAACTGTCAGGACATCCAGATTTTCAATAATACATTTGAGGATGTTACCTTTGGCTATATGGGACACAATGGGATGTTCGCCCCTGCTATCGATTTTGGGTCACATGGAAGATACGGAATTGTAAGAAATATTTCCATCCTCAATAATACATTTACGGCAAACCGGCAATTTGGCGGAAGCAGTATTTCGAGTTGTGCTATCTTCCTGCCCACGGGAAATGATTGTGATAATGTGTATATAAAAAACAACATATTCACAGGATTTCTGGAAGCTGCAATTGTAGCCAAATCTCAAATGTCAGGAGGAACATTAAACAACCTTGTATTGGCAAAAAACATTTATGATAATAATGGAAATAATAATGACCTGAAGAACATCAGCTTTACCCCGACTAATATCTCTAATGACCATGGGATCATCGCCAATCCCTTGTTCGTATCCACAACCAATTTTCATCTCCAGGTAACATCGCCCGCAATAAAAGTCGGGGAAAATGTTGGTCTTGCAACTGACAGGGATGGCTTAGCTTATGCCAATCCTCCTTCAATCGGTGCATATGAAAATAGCGGCGGTGCTGCTGTTAATACGCCACCTTCAATACAAAATCAAACTTTTCAGTTGAATGAGAAAAGTATAAACGGCACTGGTGTTGGTACAGTAATGGCTACTGATCCGAATGCAGGTCAAACACTTACTTATACAATCCTTTCAGGTAACACGAACAATGCCTTTGCGATGAATTCCACAACAGGTGCACTTTCCGTCGCAACTTCTGCCGCACTCAGTTATACAGTCACTCCATCCTTTGCACTTATAGCCAGGGTGCAGGATAACGGCACCGGCACCCTTACCAGCCAGGCTACCGTTACAGTTAACCTGAATAACCTTAATCAGCCACCGGTCATCAGCAACCAGGCTTTCCAGATCAACGAAAACGCATCGAACGGTTCACTGGTAGGAAACGTCGTTGCAATCCACCCAGATACCGATCAAATAGTTACCTATTCTATCCTTTCCGGAAACACCAACAATGCCTTTGCCTTCAATTCCGCTACAGGTGCACTTTCTGTTGCCAACTCAGCTGCATTGGCAATGAATACAGTAGCTACTGCGTCATCAGTATTTCAGGCTGCAACTCCTCCCACTTCCGCAGTAAACAACCTAGGTGATGGCACGCTTCCTTTAGAAATTGGCATGAAGTTTATGAGCAATACTGACGGATTTATTTCCGGGTTCCGCTTTTATAAGGGCGCCGGCACCCAAGGTTTACATATCGGAAACCTATGGAGTATTAGTGGTGTTAACCTAGCTTCTGCAACTTTTACCGGTGAATCAGCTTCAGGCTGGCAGACTGTTACCCTAAGCTCCCTGGTTGCAGTAAAGGCCAATACTGTTTATGTGGTTTCCTATTTCAGCCAGCATGGTGATTTTGTCAAAAGCGATTCATATTTCACTTCGGACATTGTAAGCGGACCACTAACCGCACTGGGCTGGACAGCAGCACAGCCTAATGGTATATATACATATTCGAGCACGTCAGCATTCCCAAATAACAATGCTTACATTGGAAGCTGCAATTATTGGGCTGATGTAATCTTCACTTCATCAACACTTTCTTCTTCTTTTGCCCTTGTATTAAAGGCACAGGATAACGGAGCAGGCAGCCTCAGCAGCCAGTCCACAGCAACAGTTACCTTGATTAAGGGAAATAAATCGCCGGTGATCAGTAACCAGGCTTTCCAGCTTAAGGAGAATTCAGCGAACGGTTCGCTGGCCGGCAGTGTTGTAGCCACCGACCCGGATGCAGGACAAATCCTTACATATACTATCCTATCCGGAAACACTAACAATGCCTTCGCGATCAATTCCGCAACAGGTGCACTCACCGTTGCCACTTCAGGCGCTCTGAACTATGATATTACACCTTCCTTTGCCCTTGTGGTTAAAGTGCAGGATAACGGTTCAGGCACCCTTAGCAGCCAGGCTACTGTCATCGTTTCCCTGGTTAAAGTTAACAAATCGCCTGTTGCAGGCAACCAGATATTCACCATCCCTGAATTGGCTTCAAACGGAACCAGGGTTGGGACTTTTATGGCTACTGATCCCGACCTGGGGCAAACGCTTTCATTTTCGATCATCTCAGGAAATACAGGCAACGCCTTTTCGCTTAATGCAACCACCGGCGTTATTACATTCACCTCTCCGACAGCGCTGAATTTCCTGAATAATTCCGTTTATAGCCTGATGATCAGGGCAACTGATAATGGAACAGGAAATTTATATACAGACGCAACTGCAACAATTAATGTGTTACAAAAGCTTAATCAACTGCCTGTGATCACTGACCAGGTATTTTCTGTCATCGAAAACGCACCAATTAACTCGCTTGTTGGCAATATGGTGGCTTCCGATCCTGATGCAGGTCAATTACTAACCTACACATTACTTTCTGGCAATACAAATGGTGTTTTTGCCATCAACACTTCAACTGGCGCAATCACAGTAGCCAACTCAGCTGCCTTACTGAAGAGCACATTAAGCACGCAATACACCGTGTTTCAGGCTATAACACCTCCTGGCACAGCAGTAAACAATCTGGGAACCGGCACTTTGCCTCTAGAGGTAGGCATGAAGTTCACCAGTAACATAGATGGATTTGTATCCGGGTTCCGTTTTTATAAGGGGGCTGGAGCACAAGGTCTACATATTGGTAACTTGTGGAGTATTGACGGTGTTAATCTTGCATCTGCAACTTTTACCGGTGAAACAGCTTCCGGCTGGCAGACCGTTACCTTAAACACCCCTGTTGCAGTCAAAGCAAATACGATTTATGTGGTTTCCTATTTCAGCCAGCATGGTGATTTTGTAAAGAACGAACCGTATTTCGCTTCCGACATTGTGAGTGGACCATTAACCGCATTGGGATTGACAGCAACTCAGGGAAATGGTGTATACAAATACACGGGCACTTCAGCCTTCCCAAATAACAATGCATACATAGGAAGCTCAAATTATTGGGCTGATGTAATCTTTTCTCCTGCAACATCCTCTGCTTTTACCCTTGTTATTAAAGTACAGGATAACGGCACATCCAGCCTCAGCAGCCAGGCCACAGCTAAAATTTCTTTAACCAAAGCTAACATGAAGCCTGTTGTAAATAACCAGCTATTCAGCATTCCGGAATTAGCCTCAGGCGGAGCCTTGGTGGGGAACATCCTGGCTACCAATCCCAATGCAGGTCAAACGCTTTCCTTCTCGATTATTTCGGGTAATACAGGCAACGCCTTTTCACTCAATGCAGTTACAGGTGCAATTACATTAGCTTCCCCGACAGCCCTGAATTTCATGCTTACACCTGTTTATAACCTTATAATAAGGGCAACCGATAATGGAACCGGACATCTTTATACTGATGCAACTTCAACTATTAATGTGTTGCAGAAATCGAATGAATCACCGGTAATCATTGACCAGACATTTTCAGTAAGCGAAATTGCACCGATCAGCACGCTTGTTGGTAATGTTGTGGCATCCGATCCTAATCCAGGCCAATTACTCACTTACTCAATTCTCTCTGGCAACACCAATGGTGTTTTTGCTATCAATGCCGCTACCGGTGCAATCACGGTTGCCAATTCAAATGCCTTGCTCAACAGTACATTAGGTGCAAAATATTCGGTATTCCAGGCTATAACACCTCCAGGTACGTCAACAAACAGCTTAGGAACTGGCGCAGCACCTTTAGAGGTCGGTATGAAGTTCACCACCAGCGTAGATGGTTACATTTCCGGGTTCCGCTTTTATAAGGGTGCAGGTGCACAAGGTATACATATTGGAAACTTGTGGAGTATTAAAGGCGTTAAACTTGCAACTGCTACTTTCGGCAGTGAAACAGCTTCAGGCTGGCAGACCGTTACCCTCAACACCCCTGTGGCTGTGAAGGCCAATACAATTTATGTTGTATCCTATTTCAGTCAGCATGGTGATTTTGTAAAGAGTGATCCGTATTTCACTGCCGCAGTTGTAAGCGGACCATTAACTGCATTGGGCTGGACAACAGCACAGCCAAATGGTGTCTATAAATATACCCTTACTTCAGCTTTCCCAAATAGCAATGCTTACATCGGCAGCTCAAATTATTGGGCTGATGTAATCTTTACTTCAGCAGTTCTTTCTCCCTCTTTTACACTGGTTGTTAAAGTACAGGATAACGGCACGGGCAAGCTCAGCAGCCAGGCAGCCGTTAAAGTGAATTTGATCAAAGTTACAACACCACAATTAACCAGCGCAGTGATCCCGGTTGCAGTTGCAGCAGCAGCGCTGGCAGGGGAAATATCAGCAAAAGCATTAACAACATCTATGAATGATTTTCCCAAACAGGAAGCATTGGGAATTCATATTTTCCCAAATCCGGTTACGAATGGTCAGTTGAATGTTAAGCTGGATGAAGGAATTAATGAAGAATTTGATCTGTCGATTATGGATTTGTCTGGAAAAGTGCTGCTGCAGAAACATTACGGACACGAAAATACATTACTACTCGACGTATCAGCATTTCCATCATCCTTGTATGTCATTCAGATCCGCTCCCTTAATTTCAGATTTACCGATAAATTTGTCATCAGATAAGGCATGATTTGATTTAAATCTGGTTTGATTTCCTGGAAGCCACAGCCCAAAGCTGTGGCTTATTTTATGCATTTATTTCACCATTTTTTCTCATCCTTAAACAATTTGGAATACATATAAATTACAGAATAGTAATTGATTATAATGTTACTTTTTCTGCTAACGCATATTAATAAATAATGGATTATGTAGAAGTAAAGTTTAATTAAAAGCAGTTTTCATTTTCCATTTAAGCATGACAACTCGTATTACTTTTTAACTAAAACAACTACAATGACAATTACAAAAACTAATATCACCAGAGATTCCAATCCGGAATCAACTCGTTCAACTCAGATAACTATTCTAAAGAATCCCGGTAAAACTCGGGCACAGTGCAGGACAAATTTTTCAAAACTATTTACAAACATCTTTTTATATGGCTCAATTGGGGCCGTTCTTTTGTCAGCATGTGCTAAGTCTGATGAATTTATGCCACCCGCTGCTACGCCCGTAAATGCTAATTCAGCGCAAACTCCGGCCGTAACTCCGCCAGCTCCGGCACCAATAGCCACAGCGACATACTATATCGCACCCACTGGTAATGATGCAAGCGGTAACGGATCATCAGCCAGTCCATGGAAATCACTTAATAAAGCCTGTAGCGCTGTAACAACTCTAGGTGCAGTTATTCACGTCAATGCTGGAACCTATATCGAATCATCACAGTGCGTTCTTGCTAACGGTGTTAGCCTTGATGGTGAAGGAGTATCAACCTCTATCATAAAATCACATCTCCAGGGTGGAATAGATGATCGCGGAGCTGGAATTCTAAGGCTAAATAGTGGTTCCGAAATTTCCCGCATCTCCAATATAACTTTTGACGGTGATAATTTAACCGGATATGTTGCCATATCTGTCATTGGACGAAGCAATGTTGAAATTCACCATTGTAACGTTACTAATTTTTATCGTCAGGGTATTCTTTTTGATGGTGGAGCACAAACCGGAAATAAGGTACACGATAATGTCATTACCAATAGCGGTGGAAACCCTGCCGGCATGGATGCCAGAGGAGCTAATTTAGGGGTTTGGAATAATACCGGAATGCAGATTTATAATAATACTGTAAACCAAAAAACCAGAACCGGTTCGTTAAATGGAACAGGTATTAGTATTGGAATTGGTGTCTACGGGCTTCAGATATTTAATAATACTATTTTGGCATTCGCCCACTCTACACCAACACACCCAAACTTTTGCTTTGCAGTCGAGTGCTGGAGCAGCAATAAATCCGGGGGACCAAATTCGGCCGCAATTGGTGGCTGGGGAACACATATTTATAAAAATACCTTTGAGGGTGAGTTAGATATAGCTTTTGGCGGTGATAAGGCAGGCTATGATTATTCATATTATGTACACGACAACATCTTTGGTGACGGCATCGCAGATGCTAATCCTCAGGTCTTCAAAACAGCCTTGCAATTTGAAGGAGAACATCGATATGTTATAGTTAGTAATAATACATTTAGGAAGGGACTAACACTTCCTTTGTATTTTTGCGACACAGAAGGTACACAAAACTGTCAGGACATCCAGATATTCAATAATACCTTTGAAGATGTAACTTTTGGCTATATGGGACACAATGGAATGTTCGCCCCGGCTATCGATTTTGGGTCACACGGTAGATATGGAATTGTTAAAAATATTTCCATCCTGAATAATACATTTACCGCAAACCGGGAACTTGGTGGAAGCAATGTTTCAAGTTGTGCTATCTTCCTGCCCACAGGAAACGATTGTGATAATGTGTATATAAAGAACAATATATTCACAGGATTTCTGGAAGCTGCAATTATAGCCAAATCACAAACCTCAGGGGGAACATTAAACAACCTTGTACTGGCAAAAAACATCTATTATAATAATGGAAATAATAATGACCTGAAGACCATCAGTTTTACCCCAACTAATGTCACGGATGACCATGGAACGATTGCCAATCCACTGTTCATATCCACAACTGACTTTCATCTCCAGGCATCATCTCCCGCAAAAGGGTCGGGCGTGAGTGTTAGTATTGCTAGTGACAAGGATGGTTCAGCTAATCCGAATCCACCTTCAATTGGTGCATATAAATAGTCCTGAAAAGTTCGACGACTTTTTCCCGGACAAAACCAGGATTTAATTGAAGGGCAGCAGTCCGGGCAGTGCAACTCCCCGGACTGCTGCTTTTAGATATGAATTGATAATAAATTTGTTCATAATGTTGGCAATTTTAGGCTGAACTTTTATGCTTTACATTTGATAAATGGGTATATTTGATTTTCGTTTTCTTCGAAAACCTCATATTATACGCTCTTCATGAAGTTATGATTTTCGCTTATAAATTGATTACAGCATGCTTCAACCAGTTTAAACTTCTCAATTCCATCAGAAAAACTACGCCTTTCCCGTTGTAAACCATACGCTTCTTACCCGTTTACTCATCGATCCTCTTTTGCTGATTGCATCATTTATTCATTTTGCAAAACGATTGTAAAAATGAGCGCTGCTGATCATTCCGGAAATTCTCCTTCGTTGCAACCCTGTCATAGTAATATTGCTTTTGCAATAAATTACGAAAAACCAGGCGTAAATTACAGTCGTCATTTTTCAACCTTGCTGGTCTTCATCCTTCTTTTCTGCTCCTCGTCAATAACTGCAGCAACATACTATATTGCACCCCATGGCAGTGATGAAAGCGGCACCGGCACAATCAGAAACCCATGGAAATCAATATATAAGGCTTGCAAGTCGGTAAAAAGGCCAGGATCTGTTATTCATATCATGACAGGTACTTATACGGAAAATTCATCATGCAATCTCGCAGTTGGAGTTAGTTTGGAAGGAGAAGGGGAATTCACAGTTGTTAAATCACATTATAAAGGTAGAATCGAAGATCCGGAAGATTCTTTCATCAAAATTGCATCCAATTATGCCGTGAATGGCAATCAACATATCAGAAATTTAAATATTGACGGAGATAATCTGACAGGATACAGAGCAATTGCAGTTATAAATCGCAGCAAAGTAAGTATCTATAGTTGTACCATTTCAAATTTTTATCGGGATGGGGTTATCTTTAAGAATGTGTCTGGTGGGGTGCAGACAGGAAATAGTTTTCACGATAATAAGATATTTAACTGCGCAGGGGCTCTGAATGGCAATGAGGGCAGAGGATCCGGGTTAGGATTAAACGACAACGAAGGATTATTGGTTTATAATAATACGATAAATCAACAGTACAGAAGGGGGAATCTGAATGGAGTTGCAGTTTCGATAGGAGATAGCATATTGGGGCTTCAATTATATAATAATACTATTTTGGCTTTCGCCCACTCCACAACAGAACACCCCAACTTTTGTTTTGCGGTTGAATTTTGGAGCAACAATAAAAAGGGGGGACCAAATTCGGCAGCAATTGGTGGTTGGGGTACAGCGATCTACAAAAACACCTTTGAGGGAGAGTTGGATATCGCTTTTGGTGGCGATAAGGCAGGTTACGAATACTCATATGATGTGCACGATAATATCTTTGGTGATGGAATCGCAAGTGCTGATCCCTGGGTCTTCAAAACAGCCTTGCAATTTGAAGGAGAGCAACGCTATGTTATTGTCAGTAATAATACTTTCAGAAAGGGGCTAACGCTTCCATTGTATTTTTGCGACACAGAGGATTCTCAAAATTGTCAGGACATCCAGATTTGCAATAATACATTTGAGAATGTTACTTATGGCTATTTGGGGCACAACGGGATGTTTGCCCCTGCTATTGATTTTGGGTCAAACGGAAGATACGAAACTGTAAGAAATATTTCCATACTGCATAATACCTTTACGGCAAACAGGGAACTTGGCGGAGACAATATTTCAAGTTGTGCCATGTTTTTGCCGACAGCAAAGGATTATGGCAATATATATATTAAAAATAATATCTTCACGGGATTCGCTGTCGCAGCAATTATAGCCCGGGGTTCTGTCGCAGATGGCACATTAGACAATCTTGTTCTGGCTAAAAACCTCTATTACAATAATGGAAATAATGATTCCTTAAAAACCATTATGTTCAAACCTGGCAACGTTAAGGATGACAAGGGAATTATCGCAAATCCAAGGTTCATTTCCCAAAATGACTTTCACCTGCAGGCATCGTCCCCGGCAATTTGGGCCGGCGAGAATGTTGGTCTTGCCAGCGATAAAGATGGCGTCGCATGGCATAATCCAGCTTCAATAGGTGCATTTGAATTTATTGAGAATGGTAATCATGCACCTTCCATACAAAAACAGGTTTTTACGGTTAATGTTACGCAGAACCTGAAGCAACAGCCCCTGACTATCAAGCCCGCATTGGATGGTGACCAGATGTCACCAAAAACAATCATTATGGATCATCTGCCGGCATCACCTTCCAGCGCCGTTCAATTAAAAGATCTTGCGAATCAGACGACATTGGGGATTCATATGTATCCCAATCCTGTTGAGGATGGACTCCTCATCATAAAAATTGATGATGGATTGCTTAAGCAATTTGAGTTGTCAATTTTAGACGCTTCCGGAAAAATGATGCTGCAAAAACGTTATGAACAGGTAAATTCATTCATACTTAATGTATCAGCTTATCCACCGGCGCTATATCTGATTCAGATTCGCTCCACTAATTTCCTGTTCTCCGATAAATTTACCATCAAATGAGCGCCGCTCTGGTCTCAGGTTTATAAGGTATCCACCATGCAAGAGAACAAGGTATGATTTCTTTATTATTCGTCTGTTGAACCTTTCCGCATGAATGGTGTTATGATAATACAACTACCTGATTAATAATTACATATTGTGCCACTCTTACTACTGATCAATGCATTTATACTTTTTTAGAGATGAAGAATACAAGATACAAGGCCCTAAAACCTCTCCGCTAAAAATGTAAGAAAAATTTATCACTGTTTGTGATTTATGTTTTTTTTTTCGACTATTTTTGTGGTTTAATCGTTAAATCTGCCGGCAAAACTACTTTAAACATAAGATGACATGGTATTGCCTGAAGTAAATAGCCTGTACTATCCCCTTTAAATAAAGTTGTTTTACCATCGTTTCCAACCAAAGAGGGTTCAACTGAATGGGCGGATTCAAACTTATTGTAAAACCATCTTTTCATGCTTCAGATCGACTGCCGTTGTTGTAAAAGCCCGTGGGAGAGCCATGGGCAGCAATCAAAACAATGTTGACAGTACAAAACCTTGAATCATTTTGATTTAAAAATTAATTTTAATGGTCCGGATAATGAAAAAAATATTTACAATAATCTGTTTTTTTATAGGTACACTATTTGTATTTGCCCAGAAAATACTTACGATAGAAGGAACAATTACAAGGAGCACGGAACTAAATGCATGGGAAGGCGTTAATATTCCCAGAAATATACTTACGCTGCTGACCTATCGGAATAATTCAATTACATCTTTAAATGCTTCCGGGTATATGTTACAGGCCGGCGATGAAGGAGCTAATGTTACAAAAAACAATCTTCCCGGAGCAGTGATTACCGGCAATGTATTTTCCTGGAATGGCACTGATGGTAATAGTATAACGCATGGTGTATTCACAGGCTATAATTTAAATGCAATAATTAATTATAACTATCTCAACAATGTTCCGATGGGTATTATACGAAAATCCGATGGTATGACCAACACCTCCGGCGGCATTGCCTATAACATTATAAAAGACGGATTAGTTGCAGTTAATATTAAGGGCATGAATGGTGTTTGTGTATACAATAATACTTTTTACAGTAATAAAACAGCAGCGGAAACTTACAGAGGAATCATTCAAATTTATTCCAACGATAGCCCGGTTGCCGCATCTACCGGAACAAAAATCAAAAACAACATATTCTATACTACTTACCAAATATCTAATATAACCATCGAAGATGTTGCCTGTGTAAAAGGATTTGAAAGTGATTACAATATTTTCTGGTGTGAAGCGGGGACTCCAACATTTAACTATCTCGGCGTATCAAAAACATTCGCACAGTGGCAGGCATTGGGATATGACACACACTCAGTAATTGTAAATCCCAATTTCACAGACATTACTAATTTCGTTCCAAAAGCACGGCTTGATTATGGGACCAATTTAGGTGCATCTTGGCAATCCGGGCTTTCAACAGATGCAACCTGGGGCAAAACAGACCCCAAAACTTCAGTGCAAAATGGTCTGTGGCAGGTTGGTTCAAGGGTGTATGCGGGTACTAATGGTATTTCCGACCAAACCTCCGGAGGGATAAGTATTTATCCAAATCCGGTTACAAATGGCCTGTTGAAGGTTAAATTAGATGAAAAGATTCACGATCAATTTGATTTGTTAATATTTGATTTGTCAGGGAAAACCCTGCTTCAGAAACATTATCAACAAACAAATTCTTTATTGCTCGATTTATCAGCATTGCCGGCGGCGGAATACCTGATACAAATCATTTCTGCCAGTTTTCATTTTTCAGATAAATTCATTATCCAATAAAGCGATGATCCTGTGGCGTCAAGGATGCTGCAGGTTTTATATTACTGAAAAGACGATCACCATTTAATAATGGCTCAAGCAGGAACTATCTTGAATAGCTGAGATTGATGTAGTTCGGAATACATAGAAATACATTGAAGTATATAGAAATATTTGTCCCACACATCAAAATTTATTGATGCCCGAGACTTGGGACTTGAGACTTGAGACTTGAGACTTGGAATTTGGAATTTGTATGAAGGCGTAATTAGCTGTTTATCAGCTAAATATGTTTATTGTTAAATGAAATTGAATAGAAACAGAGATTTCCCGGAGACCAGGTTCCGCTTCAATTATTATTTTAGATATATTGGGCAAACACCCTGCGTATACCATCTTCCAGCTCAACGGTATGTTTCCATCCCAGTGCCTGCAGCCGGCTGACATCCAGTAATTTCCTGGGCGTTCCGTCAGGATAGGCAGGATCAAAAACTATATTTCCGGAATAGCCGACAATGTTTTTAATCAGCATGGCCAGGTCGTGAATGCTGATTTCCAGGCCGGTACCAATATTTATATGTGTATTTATAATTTCACTTTTACCATTTGCTTCGCGTTGACGGACAATATCATTAAAATCCACATGTTCCATCAGGAAAACACAGGCATCGGCCATATCCTCCGACCATAAAAATTCGCGTAAAGGTTTTCCTGTCCCCCATATGGTAAGGGTGGTTTTGGATTGACCATTTTCATGCTTACTTTCGATACCCTGATCAGCTAAAAACTTTAAAATTTCGTCATCCCCGGAAGTATGACTGATCTCATCCTGTGGATATTTTGCCAGATCGTGCCTGATGGCATCAAGATTCTGCTCGTCGAGACAGCGGCTCAGGTACATTTTACGGATCAGCGCAGGCAAAACATGCGAATTGCGCAAGTGAAAATTGTCGTTATATCCATATAAATTGGTGGGCATAACCGAAATGAAATTTGTTCCGTATTGCTGGTTATATGCTTCGCACAACTTTAACCCGGCAATTTTGGCAATGGCATAAGGCTCATTGGAATATTCGAGCGGACTGGTCAGCAGGTCCTCCTCCCCCATGGGCTGAGGAGCGTTTTTGGGATAAATGCAACTGCTGCCCAAAAAGATCAATTTCGTTACGCCATGAACATGAGATGCCTGTATGATGGCATTCTGTATTTCCAGATTTTCAATCAGGAATTGGGCACGGAATTTAGAATTGGCATAAATACCGCCCACTTTCGCCGCAGCCAGGAACACATATTCAGGTTTTTCAGAGGCGAAAAAGGAATCAACCGCTTGCTGGTCACGCAAATTCAACTCGGCATGCGTCCGCAGCACAAAGTTGATATACCCTTTTTTCTTCAGGTTGGCGACAATGGCGCTTCCTACAAGGCCTCTGTGGCCGGCAACATATATTTTACTATTCAGCTTCATGCGATGATCAGTTCTTTGAAGTTAAAGGTTTACAAAATGTCTATTCAAAATAATTCATGATCCTGTATCCTCCGTCCCTGAGGTATTTATCCTTTCGCATCAGCTTGATGTCCGATTGCATCATATCGGCTACCAGGGCTTTTAAATCGTATTCCGGATACCAGCCAAGCACGGTGTTTGCCTTTGAAGGGTCGCCAATCAAAAGTTCTACTTCTGTGGGACGAAAATATGCCTTATCAACTTCAACTACAATTTTTCCTTCGCGAACCTGGTATGCCGGATCGTTACATTTAACAACAAATGCTTTTTCGTCGGCTCCTTCACCACGGAAAGCAACTTCGATGCCTACTTCGGCAAAAGCCATGCGCACAAATTCCCGCACTTCGGTGGTCACGCCTGTAGCAATAACAAAATCGTCCGCTTTATCTTGTTGTAAAACAAGGTGCATAGCCCTGATGTAATCTTTTGCATGGCCCCAATCGCGCCGTGCCGAAAGATTTCCGAGGAATATCTTTTCCTGCATACCCAGTGCAATCTTCGAGACAGCCATGGTGATCTTGCGCGTGACAAATGTTTCACCGCGGATAGGCGATTCATGGTTGAATAATATGCCGTTGGAAGCGAACAACCCATAGGCTTCACGGTAATTCACTGTAATCCAGTAGGCATACATTTTTGCAACTGCATATGGACTCCTGGGATAAAACGGTGTCTTTTCGCTCTGAGGAACTTGCTGCACAAGCCCGTAAAGTTCGCTGGTGGATGCCTGGTAGATGCGTGCTTTTTCAACCAAACCCAGAATCCGGATGGCTTCCAGCAGCCGAAGTGTTCCAAGTCCATCGGCATTGGCCGTATACTCAGGAGTATCAAAACTCACCTTTACATGCGACATGGCCGCCAGGTTATAAATTTCGTCGGGTTGCGTTTCCTGCACGATTCTGATCAGGTTTGAGGAATCGGTAAGATCTCCGTAATGCAATATAAATTTACGGTCAGATGCATGTGGGTCCTGGTATAAATGATCGATACGATCGGTATTAAAAAGGGAGCTGCGACGCTTGAGCCCATGAACAATATATCCTTTCTTTAAAAGATATTCAGCGAGGTATGCCCCATCCTGACCGGTGACACCGGTAATTAAAGCAACTTTGTCCGACATAAAGCTAGGTTGTAATGATGATTTAATAATTCTGTTTTGTGTAGGTTGTTAAAAACAGGTTAATTGGTTTGTTGTTCAATTATACACGTTACTTTTTGTAATAAGCGAAATTACTACATTTGCAGTGAATTCAACCCTAAAATTAACTTTTAAGTATTTTGAAAGCCAAAACCTTCCAGCCATTTAACCTGTTGCTTATCTTTCTAGGTGGATTGGCGCTACTTTTTATTATAGCCCCGCTGGCTGGCCTGATCGTTTCGGTTACGCCCGGGGAGATAGCTGAAGCCGCTGTTGATAAAGAAATCAGTAACAGCGTTTGGCTGACCTTATTCGCTTCAATGTCAGCAACCTTCATATTTGGAATTGCTGCTATTCCTTTAGCCTATATACTTGCCAGAAAAAAATTCAGGTTCAGGCAACTGGTGATCGGCGCAATCGACCTGCCGGTTGTAATTCCGCATACTGCAGCCGGCATAGCCTTGTTGGGATGCATCTCCCGCGATACCTGGCTGGGACATCTGGCATCACTGGCAGGAATACAATTTGTAGGGACAACGGCAGGGATTGCATTGGCTATGGCCTTTGTAAGCATTCCTTTCTTAATTAATGCTGCACGTGAAGGATTCGCAGCAGTTCCTGAGCGCCTCGAAAACGTTGCACTCACGCTTGGCGCCTCTCCGGCCAGGGTGTTTTTCGCCATATCGGTACCTATGGCCTGGCGCAGCATTATGAGCGGAATGGTGATGATGTTTGCACGCGGCATGAGCGAATTTGGAGCGGTGATCATCATAGCCTACCATCCCATGGTTGCCCCGGTACTCATATATGAACGTTTTGGCGCCTTTGGACTAAAATATGCACGACCTGCCGCGGTCCTTTTTGTACTGATTGCCTTAGGCGTTTTCATCATCCTGCGTTTTATCGGCGGTAACCGCGCCACTAACGGAGCCCCCAGAAGGTAACAACAACCATATGGCCAACCTTGAATTAAAACACATCTCAAAAAAATTAGGGATGTTCGCATTGACCGATATCAGCCTCTCGGTGTCTGATGGAGAATACTTTGTATTGCTGGGGCATTCAGGAGCAGGCAAATCACTTATTCTCGAAACCATTGCCGGCCTTGTGCGCCCGGATTCCGGGGAAGTGTGGCTTAACAACAGGAACATCACTGCCGAAAAAATTCAGCACCGCAGGATTGGTCTGGTATTCCAGGACCTGGCCATATTTCCGCACATGAATGTTGCTGCCAACATAGCCTTCCCGCTCCAGCGACGCGGTGCCCACAAGGCCGATATTGACAAGGAAGTAATGCTACAAGCCGAACATATTGGCATCGGCCATTTGCTCCAACGCAGGCCCGACACACTGTCAGGAGGCGAATTACAACGCGTGGCCCTGGCCCGGACGCTGGCGATGAAGCCGCATTGCCTGCTGCTTGATGAACCACTGTCCTCACTCGACATCCAAATGCAGGATGATCTTCGCAAATTACTGCGGAGCATTAATCAATCGGGAACAACCATCCTGCATGTAACACATCATTTTGAAGAAGCTGTGTCGCTGGCCTCAAAGGTCGCCGTTCTGAATAAAGGTCAGATGCTTCAGCAAGGCACACCCGACGAGGTATTTCATCATCCAAAAACGAAGTTTGTGGCTGATTTTACCGGCATCAAGAATTTCTTTAAAGTTTCTGTAACGGGCAGGCCCGGCAATGAACTTGCTGAAGCAGCCATCCCAGGTACACCCCTGAACCTTATTTTAGTCAATGTGCCCGGAATCTCTGAAGGGTCTGTCCTTATTCGCAGTACCGACATTATTCTGAGCGATTCATCCGCAGGACTCAGCACGGCAAACATCCTCCCGGGCATTGTTCAGGAAATTATACCTTCAGGCTATGGATATGAAGTACTGCTTGATGCAGGGATCCCACTCTATGTACAGATCACTAAAGCTTCACAGGAAAAGCTTAGCCTGATCACCGGCAAAAAGGTCTGGGCGTGTTTTAAGGCTCCGGCTGTTCGGCTTATAGCTTAATATACATTTTTAAAATATCATGCAAACAATTTCAATGCCATCCATGCTGATGATCGGAGGAAGCGGCCGTAATGTGGGTAAAACAACCCTGATATGCGCCATCATCCGTAAGTTTGCGCCAACCACACCCCTGATCGGCTTAAAAGTAACAAGCATACGCCACGGCGAAGAGGATTTCCACGGACATCATGATGATCCGCTGTCGGAAACCTTCAGGATTTTTGAAGAAACAGATCAGGCTTCTGAAAAAGATACGGCCAAAATGCTCAAAGCTGGTGCCCGTAAAGTATATTTCATTCAAACAACTGATGAACAAATGCCTCTGGCTATGGAGGCTTTCTTTAAGCTTGTGGGACAGCAAAGCACAATCATTTGTGAAACACGGAGCCTTCGCCGGTTCATAAAACCGGGGCTGTTTATCCTGATTACCGATCCGGCCCATACTGATTTTAAAGCCAGGTCGGCTGAATTTGAAAGCGTTGCTGACCTGCACATACTATTTGATGCTCAGCACCGGACTATGGAACTCCAGGCTGAAAGGATTGCACTGGATGCCGGAACATGGCATCTGCAGGATGCGCAATAAAAAAGTGCGGAATGTCCTTAATGCATTGTGTCAGAATATTTCTGTATCTTCGTAGGGTTCATTCTTGAACACATTTTAAAAATATACAGACCAAATATGAAGCAATTTTACACGACGAATTTTAGGTCAATTGTATTTTTATTAGCCCTGCTGATGCCGTTGTCTTTTTATGGACAGCTATTTACAAGAACTCATTTTCAAGGAAATTTCTATCTGAATGCGAATGGTGGAATTACGCAATACTATGGCGATCTGAACAAATATTCTCACTATAATTCCACCATGGATAAAGCAGCCGGCCTTTTCGTCGGTTACCAGGTTAGTCCTGTAATTGGTGTAAGAGCTCAGCTTATGTATGGTAATATCGCAAGTGTATATAATGGTTACGGGCTGAATTCACGTGTTATAGACGGCACCGTTAACTTAGTCCTCAACATCAGCAATCTGACTGGTGGCGAAAAGGATCGAACGGTTTCATTTTATGCCTTTGGCGGGGCCGGTATTGGTTTGGTTAAAGCAACCAAAACAACCTTATCCGATTCCAAAGCCACTGTTTTAAGCAGCAATCCATTTGTTATTCCTGCTGGATTAGGTGCTGCACTTGCACTGTCACAATTGGTTGATCTCAACTTAGAGTATCGTCAATGCTGCGTTTTATCGGATCAGGCACTTGATATTACCGACCGGATAAGTCCACATGATTATTATGGATATTTTTCAATCGGGCTCACCTATAATTTTGTAATGAGGAACAATTGGGATTTACCCAGGACAACTTTTTTTGACTTATTACGGTCAAACTAATTGCTGCTGTATCATCAAAAATCGGTCCTACACTTTTCTCCGGCTGAATCTAACCGTTTAATTCATTAAGAGGCGATTTGCAATGGCTGCTTGCTGCATGTGATCGGAATGGAAACGGAGGTAAAAAGAGGTCTTTATGAAAAAAAAGATGCCTGTAAATACTTGATTTACAGGCATTCTAATAAAAAAACTGTACCCGGGGCGGGACTTGAACCCGCACGACCGCAATGGTCAAAGGATTTTAAGTCCTTCGTGTCTACCAATTCCACCACCTGGGCATATTAAAAAGAACCTGAAAAAAAACCTCCCATGAAGAACGAGAGGTTATATGATGTTGAGCGAAAAATGGGACTCGAACCCACGACCCCAACCTTGGCAAGGTTGTGCTCTACCAACTGAGCTACTTTCGCGATTTTTAGAGGTGCAAAGATACAATAAAATCGAAATAGTCAAAGTACTTTATAGTTTTTCCAGAAGTTTTTTTATCTCGTTCAGTTTCATCAAAGCCTCAACTGGCGTAAGTGTATTGATATCAGTATTTAGAATATCCTGTTTAATCTGATCAAGCAACGGATCGTCAAGTTGTATAAAGCTGAGTTGATACTTATCCTCTGATTTGATTTTCGTTTTCCGGGGGTGGTTTTGCGTCAATTCATTGCCACTGTGCGATTCCTCCAGCTTCGTAAGTAATTTCCCGGCACGGTCCAGCACACTTGGCGGCATTCCGGCCATGCGGGCCACATGAATCCCAAAGCTATGCTCGCTGCCACCTTCCACCATGCGGCGCATAAAGATCACCTTGTTTCCGACTTCTTTCACCGAAATATGGAAATTCCTGATGCGTGGCATCAGGGCCGACATCTCGATAAGTTCGTGATAATGTGTGGCAAATAATACTTTAGCACGGAAAAGCGGATGATTGTGCAGAAATTCG
>JBBRRV010000026.1:0-28119 GCA_038246075.1 Bacteroidales bacterium | reverse complement strand
GCTTAATCCTTGTCTTGCCTGATAGAATGTAAACGATTCCTTCGTTAAAATAACTTACTTTGCCGTGCTTCATTGCTAGTTGATTGAAGTTAAAATTAGTCTGAATAATCAAAGTTCCAAGTTCCAAGTTCCAAGTTCCAAATTCCAAGCCCCAAATTCCAAATTCCAAGATCCAAGATCCAAGATCCAAGATCCGGGGCTTCAATTTACAATGCCTCGCCCCTTCTCACCCCTTCCAATTATTTCTATGTATTTCTATGTATATCAATCTCATCAATATACTTCTAAATACTTCTAAATACTTCTAAATATTTCTATGTATTTCTATGTATTTCTATGTATATAAATCTCATCAATCCCATCAATCCCATCAATCCCATCAATCCCATCAATCTCCTTCACTTTACTTCAATATACTTCTATCTATTTCTATGTATTTCTAAGTATTTCTAAGTATTTCTATGTATACCAATCCCCTCAATCCCATCAATCCCATCAATCCCATCAATCTCCTTCAATCTCCTTCAATATACTTCAACATACTTCAATATACTTCTATCTATTTCTATCTATTTCTATGTATTTCTATGTATTTCTAAGTATTTCTATGTATTTCTATGTATATCAATCCCATCAATCTCCTCAATCCCATCAATCCCCTCAATCTCCTCAATCCCATCAATCCCATCAATCTCCTCAATCCCCTTCAACATACTTCTAAATATTTCTATTTATTTCTATTTATTTCTATGTATATAAATCCCATCAATCTCATCAATCTCATCAATCTCCTCAATCCCATCAATCCCATCAATCCCATCAATCTCCTCAATCCCATCAATCCCAAGAATCCCATCAATCTACTTCTCCTTGTTTGCTTGTTGTCCCTCGTCCCTCGTCCCTCGTCCCCCAGCTATCGTCCCTCGTCCCTATGAAAGATATAAGACAACGAAAGTAAGCAGTCGCCTATTCAAATATAATAAAGTAAGCATTAGCCTTCGATTTATAGAACGGCTTGAGCCCGGGAGGAATTGTACGTATCATTTCCGACTCCTTTGCATCCTGTTTATTGAGCTTAAAAAATGTGGCAGGATTTGTATAGGATTTTGTTGGTGCTTCAGTCGACTCGCGTTTCTGCTCCATTTCGCGCTGTTGTTCCGCTTTTTCTGATTCGAGCAGACGGGTGAGGATTTCCTGCTGACGACGGACAGTTTCCTGCGATATCATTTTATTCACCAGGTCGGTTTCTGTTTGTTCCATTTTCTGCATCATCTCTTTCACGGATTTGGTTACACCGGAGCCATTTTCCTGTAGCTGATCACTCATTCCCTGCAATTGCCGGCGAATGGCTTCCTGTTGCGCCGCCATCCTTGCAAGTTGTTCACTCATGCTTCCTTTTCCATTTTGGCCGTTCTTGCCTGTTTTTCCCTGGCCGTTTTTGAGAGATTCAATCTGTTGGTTCAGCTGTTGCTGGAGTTGGCGTAATGATTTCATAGAGGGACCACCCTGCCCTGGTTTGGAACAACTTCCTTTTGATTTGGCGGATCCTTTGGCGGACAATTGCTGTTGCATCTGTTTGAGCGATTCCGACAGCAGTAATGCCAGATTATTGACGGATGTCATGACGAATTGCTGGTTGGAATTCGCGACGCCGGTATTGCGGTCAGCCATAGCGTCCATAGCTTCATCAATATGCCTGTTGATGGCGGCTATTTCACGTGAAACAAAAGGTTCGATCATCACCTGACGCTTGCTGATCGCGGTAAGCGAGTCTTCAATATTCTCCAGATCGTCGTGAAGGTTTTTCTGCCTTGCGATCAGTTGCTGATATTTTGGATCATTTCGGTTCACTTTACTCAACGCACCCATCTGATCCTCCTGTTCAAAGGAAACACGGATTAGATTCTCCAGGATTTCCCGGATTGCAGCAGCATCCTCCGTATTGGCATCTTCCTGGAGCTCTTCTTTCATCTGAGTAAGCTTCTCCCCTAGTTGTTCCATCTGCCTGGACGAATTTTTCTGCGACTGCGATGCATTCTTTGTATTCTTTTTATCCAGGTTATCTAAACTCTCCGACATCTCTTTCTCGATAGCGGTTTCTTCAGCATCCGTGTTGATAAGTTTATTTGGTTCCGAAAGTGCTGCATTTTTCTTTTCAAGATTATTAAGGGCCTCACGTATATCCTGAAAATTCTTTTTTAATTCCTGCTGCTTTTCCCGCAGCAGATCAGTCTCATTTTTTTCGGCTTCTTTTGTCTTTTCGGCCAGTTTCGTTTGTTGCCCGGCAAGGTCGTTCAATTTATCGATTGTTTCGGCTAGTTTCTGCTCGAATTCAAGCTGTTTGAAGAGTTCCAGGTTACGGTCAAGTTGTTTCCCTACATCCTGATTATCCGCTTTCAACTGCTTTAACAGGTCGGAAACTTTATCCTTATCAGCATTTTCCATCAGGTTCTGCAGTTCTTCATACATTTTCTTCAGATCATCGGGGAGAACCTCATTAAAGAGTTTCTCTAATTGCTGCTGTTTTTCCAGCAATGCGGGATCAGGGTTGCGGAAGGATTGTTCCGCCTGATTCTTTTCCGCATTTGTCTTTCTGATGCGTTCAACAGATTGCTCAAGCGATTTCTGTTTGGTTATCAGCTTTTTTATCTGCTCCTTTTCCTGCCAGCTTAACGTTTTTTTGTCAAATAGCTGACGGTTGAGTTCATCGATCTGATGCTGAAGTTTCCTGGATTCGTTCAGCGCATCTGTAAGTTCATCCTTGATCGCTTTATTGCCAGATTCCGTTTTTTTCTCAAGTTCTCTGAGTGTTGGTATCCGGTAGGCCATTTTTTGCGTTTTTGTGGATTTGCTTCCGTTAACGCCGTCGTTATCCCAGACTTCAAAATAATAGGTTATGCTGCTTCCCGGCCCGGCATTAAATGAAGCCATATCTGCAAAATAGTAAAAAGTCTCTTGGCTCAGGGTCCGGTCGATAGGAATAGCAATTGAACTGTACCTGCTGTTTGATGAAGAAGATTCATCTTTCGTGCTGTCGATGGCATAATTGAACGACAGGGCTGTAAATCCATGATCATCTTTTATCAATCCTTTAAAGTAGCGGCGACTGTCATACACGGAATCACGCAACTCATCGGCCGAAATGGAGGGGAAAAAGTCGGGAATTACTTCCAGGCGATAATCGAGGGAATCACTGTTGCGGACATACTGGTTTGATACAGTTACGGAATAAGACATGCTGTTTAACATGTGTTTTTGAAAAGTAAAAACATTTGAGCCTGTTTGCGAGAGATCAATGCTTGCTTTATCAAAATGCATTTTTATCTTTTGTGCATCGCGGGTAAAGAATTTCCAGCGGACCACGGTCCCGGCAGGAATATTCAAATCACCGCTGTTTGAAAGTACCTCGGATGGTTTATTCAGGTAAGCCGGATAGGTTAAAGCCACAGCAAAATCCAGGATAATGGGTTTGGGTAACACGTTTAAAATGTAACCTTTTGAAGTATAATCAGGGGTTACGAAACGAAATGCAGTATTGTGCTGGACATTTTTAAGCACATAATGGAATTTCACGGGATTATCCTTCACCATTGCGTATTCCGTTCCGCCGGTTTCAAGCGAAAGCATATCAGGGATTTCATTTCCTGAAAGTTTAATATCCACCCGGAAATCCTCCTGTTGCATGGCCTGTAGCGAATGCGTGAGTATAGTGACCTTAAAGGGTGAGGGCTTTTCAAAATAAGTCTGATAATGCATGATACGCCTTGAAGGATCAGTGATGGCCGAAGGAGATGAAAGCAGAATGAGCATAAAAATACCCATCGGGATGAGCGCATATTTCAGGTGCTTACGGTTTTGTGAAAGGTTAATGGCAGCGGCAAAAGGAATAGGCCTCAGCCGGAGAATTTTCTGATCGATGCTGGCCAATAGCAGCGCATTGTTTTCCTGTGTAGAAGCAGTTAAGGCATTGAGCTGCAATGTGTTAATTAGTTGGTCCCTGATCAGGGGGAAATGGTCGCCAATAATTTTTGCTGCCATCTCATGCGTAAGAACCTTCCCTATCCTTTTGAGTTTGAGTACCGGTACAGCAACAAAACGCCAAAGGATAGCGCCTGCTGCTACAAGGTAAGCGTAAAATAAAACGGTGCGTACCACAACCGTAAAGTAGGAGAAATACTCAAGGCCAATGAATAACAGGTATAAAATCACCAATAGTGCGACGCTGATAATCCCTCCCCGTATAAGACGGTTTTTATAGTATTTCCTGATGAACTCATCAATCTTGGCAACCAGGAGGATATAATTATCTTGAGCTGAATTAAACATGATGAAATAACAATGGGTTAATTATCTTCGTTTATTTCAAGTGCATTGTAGTTTTCGGAAGTGGCACTGGATTCAAAACCAAGGCACCGCTGATAGTATAGATGAGCCGCAGCATCATCCTTATTAATCCTCAATACCTGTTCGAATACGGCGGCAGCCCGCGTATATTTCTTGCCTTTGAATAATTCAATGCCGGAATTATATAACGAAAGTGTTTCAGATTTTAGTTTACGAATGTTCAATGATTCACCGTCAATGATTTCATAGAGACAAGTGGAATCGTGCTTTCCTTTTACCTGCACAACGTCCAGGAAGCGGTAATTATAGCGCGAAGGATTTTTGATTTTCAACAACGAATCCTCACTGATAATAATACTGGACTTATAGGTTTTGGTCAGTCCCTCCAGCCTTGAAGCCAGATTAACGGCATCCGAGATAACGGTACCTGCCATCCTGCCTTCTCCCCCGACGATTCCCAGCATAAGCTTTCCCGTATGAATGCCGATGCCACAATCAATATCAGGCTGATTTTCGGAAGCGCGATCGTTATTGAATTCAGTAAGACCGCGGCGCATGTCGATAGCGGCATCAATGGCATCCTCCACACTGTCGCCAAAGAGCGCCATGACGGCATCGCCGATGTATTTGTCGATAAATCCATTGTTGGCAGATATCACGGGTTCCATATAGCCAAGGTAGTGATTGATGAAATCGAAATTCTCCTTGGGTGTCATGCCTTCGGATAGTTCGGTAAATGAACGGATATCACTGAAAAGCACGGTCATTTCTTTTTGAACCTGGTCGCCAAGCGCGATATCTGTCAGGTTTTCCTTTCCTAGAAATTCCAGGAACTGGCGGGGAACAAAACGCGCATTTGCTTCATTCATGTCAGAGATATGTGCAATATAATCCCGCAATTTATGCGTCATGCTGTTATAGCCTTCCGACAACTCCCCAATTTCGTCGTTGGTGCGCACCAGGGTGAAATTATCAAGAATTCCGTCACCTGAAAGTTTCATATTGGTCAATAATTCCTTTACAGGCTGAATAATGCCCTGGGTCGTCCAGTTTACAAAAATGATGATATACACCATGGAAACCAGAATACCGCTTCCGATTCCAAAAAACATGAGCAGGTTGTCGATGGCATTGATATAATAAAGGCTGCTTAACTGACTGGAGGCATTCATCGACTCAGGCATCTGGAAGACTTTGACATAATCACCAAAGAGGATATGTATTTCGTTTGCTGTAATCGGACCTAAATCCTTGATGGAAGTCAGGCTAAGCGTAAGGTATAAAATTACAATGGTAAGTGGCAGTAAGGTTGTTGTAGCACTTGCAAGGTATAAGCGGAGCCTGATGCGTCCCGGGCTGGACAGGAAGATCCGCTTCTGCAGCTCCTCGGGAGAAAACAGGTGCTCGATATACCTTATATGCACCCGGTGTTTTTGCCAGAAGAATACAAAAGACATCGAAAGCAATGAAGCTACCAGTGAAACAAAAAGGAAATTTGTAAACAATTTCTGGGTCAGCCCATCTTCCAATTCCGAAGTGAAGAACAGGATATAGGCCATGTAACTGTGTAAAATTCCAAATGTCACCAGGAGAATAAGCGTATTGATATGGGGTGTTATCAGAATATACTTTTTACAGAAAGCCTTTAAGGCCGGGGTAATGGGCAGCCCCTTTCTTTTCCTTCGGAAATAGCGCTTAAACGGAACATTGATGGCATAACCGAGTATGATCGATGTAAGCAGCACAATTTGGAAAAGCATTTTCAGAATCGAATTAAACCTGTTCGCGGACTTTCCTCCATTTATATTTATGGCGATATCATTTGAACCCTTTGGCGATTTTACCTGAGCGGTCGCAGATTGATTTTTAAGAGAAGAATCCGCAGTTGTGGCAATTCCTTTCTCATTTCCTTTGATAATTTTGCTTTTAGAATCAGTTGCAGGGGACGAAGGGAAAACCGAACCAGAACTTTTACCTGTCGCAACTTGCGATGAATGTTCCATACGCTGCCTGGCCTTGACCATATACTGAGGGCTGTTCTTTACGAAAAGGACGATTAAAAAAGGGAATACAAGAAAATAGTATAAAAAAATGGAAGACAGAAAGATGCGCAGTACCCTATAGCTTGGGTAATTTTTTTTATTTGCTGTTCTGTTTTGAGTTGTGCCGGTATTCATCATTGTATTATCCTTTGCACTGTTTGGAAAGCTGTGTAAATCTGAAGCTCCATTTACAAAAATACGATATTGCGGCTTATATCGCTCAGTGTTTTATTTCAACACTGTGACCTTGGAATTCAAAATAACATATGCTGCATTTAAATGCCAATAACAGGACCTAAAAATCAAGATAGCAGCGCTTTAGATGCATAGCATCAACAGTTGCCAGGTGCTTTAGTTCAATCCATTCCTGCTATTCAGACAGGGTTTAGTATCTTTGCAGCCTAACCGACACTCATGAAAGAAATACGCGTTCGCTTCGCCCCCAGTCCTACAGGCCCTTTGCATATAGGCGGTGTGCGCACGGCATTGTACAATTACCTTTTTGCCCGCAAACTTGGTGGGAAATTTATTCTCCGGATTGAAGATACCGATCAGGCACGTTTTGTGCCGGGAGCTGAAAAATATATCGTGGATTCACTGTCCTGGTGCGGCATTCAGTTTGATGAAGGTGTGCATATCGGTGGACCTTATGCGCCTTACACACAATCGGAGCGGAAACCATTGTATAAAAAATATGCAGCGCAGTTGATAGAAGACGGGCATGCTTATTATGCCTTTGATTCCCCTGAGGACCTGGAACGGATCCGCAAAGAAAACGAAGCAAAGAAGATAACCTTTCAATATGGTCCTGCTACCCGCATGGCACTGAATAATTCACTCACCCTTTCAAAGGCTGAAGTTGAGCAATATCTGGCAAAAGGACATCCTTACGTGATCAGGATCAAGATCCCTGAGAATGAAGAAATTCATGTGCAGGATATGATCAGAGGGCTTGTGACTGTTCAGACAGATCTTCTTGACGACAAAGTGCTTTTCAAGTCAGACGGAATGCCCACATATCACCTTGCCAATGTGGTTGACGATTATTTGATGAAGATTTCGCATGTCATACGCGGCGAAGAATGGTTGCCTTCGGCTCCTCTACATGTATTGCTATACCGTTACCTTGGCTGGGAAGCAGACATGCCCGGATTTGCGCATCTGCCCTTGCTGCTGAAACCGGATGGAAACGGAAAGCTGAGCAAAAGGGACGGCGATCGTCTGGGATTCCCTGTGTTTCCTTTGCAATGGACCGACCCTAAAACAGGTGAAGTTTCATCGGGTTATCGCGAAGCGGGATATCTGCCGGATGCTTTCATCAATATGCTGGCGCTGCTGGGCTGGAATCCCGGTACGGAGCAGGAAATATTCACCCTTGACGAACTTATCGCATCGTTTTCCATTGAACATGTTGGTAAATCAGGAGCAAAATACGATCCTGAGAAGGCAAAATGGTTCAATCACCATTACCTGGCGGCACTTCCCTCAGAAGAACTTGCCGGCTATTTAATGCCGGTGCTTGCTGCCAAAGGGATTAACCGCAGCATGGAATTCACGACAAAGGTCTGCAACCTGGTAAAAGAAAGAGCCAACCTCCTCCCCGATCTCTGGGAACAGTCGTGGTTTTTCTTCAAGGCACCCGAAACTTACGACGAAAAGGTCATCCAAAAGATATGGAAGCCGGGAACCACTGAAATTATAGCCTCCTTTGCTCAAAAACTCGGGAAAGCAGAACCCTTTACGGCTGCAGTTATTGAATCGGCAGCAAAGGCGTTTATCCTTGAAAAAGGAATTGGAATGGGACAGCTGATGAGCCCTTTCCGTCTGGCCATAGTAGGTCAGAATGCAGGACCGGGGATGTTTGAAATGGCAGAGGTGATCGGTAAGGATGAGATCATCCGGCGTATCACAACTGCGCTTGAAAAGATAAAAGCTTAATGGCGCTCCCGTCCCACGCCCCTCGTCCCACGCCCCTCGTCCCTCGCCCCTTTTCTGCATTAACGCTCATTTCTTTTTGTGCCGTTATCCAGAATGATTGTCTTTTTAATGTTTCCCAACGAATAAAGGAGGGTGCATTTCGTCGAAAGGAGTTACCTCCTGGTATGCTTTGGCAAATGCAAGCACTGTAGCATCATCAAAGAGCTTACCGATAAAGCTTATGCTTCCCGGGTGCTTGCCGTCGTAGAGGCCATTAGGAACGACCACACAGGGGTTTCCGGTGAGGTTTGTAATAAGGGACTGCGCATCATCCATCGAGGGGGACACGATGAGGTCAACATTGTCGAATAGCTTATCCATTTCTGTCACCAATTGGGTGCGAAAGCGGTTTGCCTGGATATACTCTACGGCAGGAATGAACCTTGCCCTGCGGAAGATGTCGGGCCAGTAACCTTTCTCTTTGCGTGCCAGCATGTCCACTTTTCCGTTTCGGGTAATTTCATCGAAAGCGGCTGCAGCTTCTGCTTCAAGGATGATGGATAGCGCCTTGATGGGTAGATCTTTAGGCATTTCAACAGCCACCAAATCATAGCCCATTTTCCGGAGCGTTTCCAGTGAAGCCATGTTGGTTTTCCTGTTTATCGTATCTAGAACGAAAGCTGATTTCAGGTAGCCCACGCGAAGTTTTTTCAGATCATTGGCTGGCGGGAAATTAAAAGGCAGGTCATATTGTGCGGGATCAAGGACGTCTTTGTGCGAAATGACCTCAAAGACCAGCGCGCAATCGGAGGCATTCCGGCAGATAGGACCTAATTTGTCCATTGTCCAGCTCAGCGCCATGGCACCATACCTACTTACACGGCCATAGGTGGGCCTGAGCCCTGTTACCCCGCAGCGTGTGGCAGGCGAGACGATAGAGCCCCATGTTTCGGAGCCGATGGCAAAGGGCAGCAACCCTGCCGAAACTGCGGAGGCTGAGCCGGCCGATGAGCCACTTGAGCCTTGCTCCAGGTCCCAGGGATTGTGTGTTGTTCCACCGAACCAGATATCGTCAATGGCAAGCTCACCCATGGATAACTTGGCCACCAGCACTGCTCCTGCCCTTTCAAGCTGATCCACCACGGTGGCAGTTTCTGACAGGATCTGATCCTTGTAGGGTGCGGCGCCCCAGGTGGTCGGATAACCTTTAACGGAAAGCAAATCTTTAACGCCAAACGGGATACCCTGTAGAGGACCCCGGTATTTTCCGCCTGCAATTTCAGCATCAGCACGCCGTGCCTGGCTCATCGCAAGTTCCTCGGTAAAAGTCACTACGCAGTTGATCTGTGGATTGTATTTTTTGAGGCGGTCAATAAAATACTGCGTCAATTTTACGGATGAGATTTTCCGGGTGCGCAAGAGTTCAGCTAAATCACCGACAGGATAAAAAGCCAATGCATTCATGTCTGCCGGAAGTTTTACTTCCTTTTTAATATCAGGATTGCCTTTAGGTGCAATTGTATAGCTACTCAGCGACTTACCAAGGGGAATCGGGTTGAACCAAACAGCGGGAGGAACCTGGTTGGGCAGAGGATATTTTCGTAACTCCAGGTAGAATGCCCGGTAATCCTTCAGTCCATCACTGAGATATTGCTGGTTGGCCACGCTGAAATCAAGTGCAATAATTTTTTCTGCCCCTGCAATGGAATCACAGGGTTTTATGGATTGAGCACAGGCATTCGTTGTAAAGAAAGCGGCTGCGGAAAGTATTAGGCCGATTACGATGGAGGGAAAAGAAGGGATTTGTTTCTTCATAACGTTGGGTTTGTGTGTGGTGAAAAATTGAAGTCCGGTTGAGCCACAAACATAGTAAAAAAGCATTGACCAGCCAATGATTACAATGTTTGTTCTGCAGTTCAGTTTTCGCAAGGCAAACACATTATATGAATCATTCGGCTGACGTAAAATATTTAAGGCCTTAAGTTTTGAATATCATCATACGATGCCTGAATAACCCAGCAGAACAGAAAAAGGGAGTGTTTTAACCGGGACATTCGGAGAATCTGAGGAATGGGCCCGGGCAGATATGTGCAACGCGAATGGTGGTTTCCGGATTTAGAAAAAGTAAAAAGCACCTTTAATGGCTAATTTTTGAAGGCTAAAATGAAACCAGGACTGCCTGTTTTAGGATTGAATGCAAATAAAAAACCACTCACAACAAAAGTTATAAGTGGTTGATTATCAAGTTGTCCTGCTAGGGGTCGAACCTAGACTCTACTGATCCAGAATCAGTTGTGTTGCCAGTTACACCACAGGACAAGCAATATTTGAGGAGGGCAAAATTAACAAAGTTTTAGGCAATACAAGGGCTTATGCTTATTTTTTTTCCGTTTTTTCGCTTCGTGCATAGGAATCCTTAAGTGGAACGGTGCGGTTGAACACAAGTTTCGATGATGAAGTGTCAGGATCCAGGCAAAAATACCCCAGCCTTTCAAACTGAAAAGTATCTCCTGCATGCGCATTCATTAACGATGGTTCGACAAACCCGGTGACTTTTCGAAGCGACTCCGGATTGATATTTGATTTAAAATCGGCACCTTCGGGAACATCGTCGGGATTTTCGGTGAGAAACAGACGCTCATACAGGCGAACTTCTGCTTCCACAGCCTGCGCGGCGGATACCCAGTGAATGGTCCCTTTTACCTTACGGCCGTCGGGGGAGTTGCCACCACGGGTCAGCGGATCATAGGTGCAATGGAGTTCAGTGATTGCTCCGTTTGAATCCCTGATGACATCGGTACAGCGGATAAAATAACCATACCTCAGGCGCACTTCGGCTCCCGGTGCCAGGCGGTAGTATTTTTTCGGCGGGTCCATCATGAAGTCATCCTGCTCTATGTAAAGTTCTTTGGAGAAAGGAACCTTGCGGGTTCCGGCCGTTTCATCTTCAGGATTATTAATTGCATCAATATATTCAACCTGCCCTTCCGGATAGTTGGTTATAACCACTTTGAGCGGGTTTAGCACAGCCATGGCACGGTTAGCGCGTTTGTTCAGGTCCTCACGGATGCAGAATTCGAGCGCGCTCACTTCAATGATATTATCACGTTTGGCAACGCCAATCATTTCCGAAAAGTTACGGATGGATTCGGGCGTATAGCCGCGGCGGCGTAAACCGCAAATAGTTGGGAGGCGCGGGTCGTCCCAGCCATCAACAAAATGCTCCATCACCAGTTCCAGCAGTTTCCGCTTGCTCATGATGGTGTAACTCAGGTTGAGCCGGGCGAATTCGATCTGCCGGGGAGCAAATATTTCAAGTTCATTGATGAACCAATCGTACAAAGGCCGGTGAACTTCAAACTCTAGCGTGCAGATGGAGTGCGTGATGCCTTCAATAGAGTCGGACTGACCGTGTGCAAAGTCGTACATCGGGTAAATACACCAGGTGTCTCCAGTGCGGTGATGGCTTGCATAAAGGATACGGTAAAGGATAGGATCCCTCATATGCATGTTTGGTGAAGCCATGTCGATTTTGGCACGCAGCACCCTTGCTCCTTCGGGGAATTCGCCTGCACGCATGCGATGGAAGAGATCAAGGTTTTCGTCGGCACTCCTGTTGCGATAAGGGCTTTCGTTGCCCGGACGCGTGGGTGTACCACGGTTTTCGCTCATCTGATCGGCCGAAAGGTCACAGACATAAGCCTTCCCTTTAATAATAAGCTTTTCAGCAAACCGATATATCTGTTCAAAATAATCCGAAGTGTAATACAGGTTATCGCCCCAGTCGAAGCCCAGCCAATGTACATCTTCCATGATGGAATCCACGTACTCGGTGTCTTCTTTTGCCGGATTCGTATCATCGAAGCGCAGGTTGCACAAACCATTATATTTTGCGGCGGTTCCGAAGTTGAGGCAGATCGATTTTGCATGCCCGATATGCAGGTAACCATTGGGCTCCGGAGGAAAGCGCGTATGTACGCGACTTTCATTCTTATTGTTGCGGATATCCTCTTCGATGATCTGATGGATAAAATTCAACGGCCTGGATTCCTCTTCTGCTGGATTCTGGATATTGTCTGTGTTCATAACTAATTGTTTAGGGCAGCATAAACCTGCATAACAGCGTAATCTATCTGGAGTGCAAAAGTAAAATGATTTGAATTAAACATGATTATTTTTTTGACTGAGAAACACTTTGACGGCGCTCCGGAGATTTGCTGTATTTTTGTGCCTGTATTTACAACGCATCGGGCATGGGAATCATCTGCATTGAAGAAATGGAATTTTTTAGCTATCATGGCTGTTTTACAGAGGAGCAGGTGATCGGGACACGTTTTCTGGTCGATATTTCACTCGAAGTGGATACACATGAAGCTGAAAAATCGGACAACCTGAAACATACAGTGAATTACCAGGCTGTTTACGAGGTGATAAAAACAGAGATGGAAATAAAATCCCATCTCCTGGAGCATGTTGCACGCCGCATCCTGGATGCTGTCTTTGCGAGGTTTCCTTCAGTTAACCGCTCCACGCTCAAAATATCCAAGCTTAATCCCGCATTGGGTGGCAAGATGGGATGTGTGAGTATAACTTTAAGCCATTTGCGCAATGAAAATTGATGCCGAAAAGAAATTTTGTCCACGTTGCGGAGAAGCATTTTATTGCAGTGCCTCCGGACGTTGCTGGTGCTATGCTTATGATCTGCCGGCAGATACGCTGGATAAAATAGAATCTGATTACAACGGATGTTTGTGTGAAAAATGCATGATTGAGCTGGCAAAATTGGCGAAAGAAACCTCATCCGGAATATTATAGCAATAATTTAAGTCTTTATCAGTACTTTTGCCGCTGCAAAAATAATGGTTTCGTGGCCGAGTGGCTAGGCAGAGGTCTGCAAAACCTCGTACAGCGGTTCGAATCCGCTCGAAACCTCAAAAGATGTGTAAGGGTTAGAATGATTTATTCTAACCCTTTGCATTTTCAACGTTTTAACCTTCAGTGAGATAAAGATTAAAACTGCTGTTCTTCAATGTTTTTTGGGAAATGTTAACCAATTCTTAACCAGAACATTTTGCCCTACGTCAGCGCTCCGCGTTTAAATTATACTGTGTACAGACTACCTAAAAAAGTCCTGCCAGTAGCCTGTTTGGCTGCGCATCAACTCATGCAGTACTTCAAAAATTATTCCCATTAGGTTTTGATTGCAGTGAAAAGGACTTTGACCACGTAAACCAGCAGGTTAAAAAGAACGCACAGCTCTTACCCGGTGCAATTCAGATTTAAAGTATGCTCCCAGTCCGCAGCCCCAGCAAGCTCCGTCACGGTTGTACCCAATATAATGTGCAGAAACAGCAGTTGCTTCCGACGAAGTCCAGTAAATCCAGGATGGTGAGACAGTTGGAAGAATGATTGACTTTACGAGCATTAGCTCATAGTAGGAAGGTAAGAACCAATCATCGTATGAATTGAGTATAAGATCACTGCATAGGCGCGCTGCCGTGCCAGCTGAGCTGCAGTTGTTAATAATGGCGGATGTGTTTGCCTGGCCGGTCCCAATTGCAGTACTGGTAAGCGTAATGAAAGTTCCCTGGCAACCCCAGGGTGCGCCTTCACTCTGATCGGTGCCGGCACTTACCAGTCCGCCGCCCTTGCCATTGTTATAAAAGACAAGCCCCCCGGCAAAAGTGGATCCCAGAATCTGCCCTGAGTTGAAGCTCAGATCATTGCCATAGGCTGTTCCCACGCTGTTTGTAGCATAAGCGCGCACATGATAGACTGTTCCGGGAATAAGGTTGATCAACACGCTCGAAGAATCAAGGTTATGTACATAACTACCTGCTAAGGTGGGGTTGGTGTTCGTACTCCAGCATACCCCTCTCATCGTTATGGAAAATCCACCATCACTTGAAATAATGCTACCGGAAGTTGCCTGCGTACCGATAAAGTTCGATAATGCAGCCGTTGTAAGCAGCGGGATTCCCTTGGTGCTGAAGCTAATGACGCTCCCATAACTCGTCCCGGCACTGTTGGTTGCATAAGCTCTCACATAATAGGTCGTATTCATGATAAGCCCTGTTATTGTGCTGCTGTAGCTCCCCGCAACTGTTCCATCTTTCGTGGTGCCGTCTAAAATAGTGGGTAGTTTATTAGTATTGCTCCAGCATACCCCACTTGAAGTCAGTATAGTTCCGCCGTCGTCGGTAATCGTTCCACCTGTCACCGCTGAAGTTGTTGTCACAGCAGTGACGGCCTGGGTCGTTGTAATTGTTGGCGTAGGGGTTGTGGTTGAAAAGTTTATTTCGGCCCCGTATGAAGTTCCAACACTATTGGTTGCATAAGCACGCACATAATACTTTGTTGCCCTTGTCAGGCCGACCAGTGTAAATGAAAATACGCCGGTCTCAAGGCTACCATCGGTTACGACAGAATTCAAAATCGTAGGATTCGGGTTCATGCCATAACAAAGACCGCGCCCGGTCAGAGCTGCACCACCGTCAGAAGTTACATTTCCTCCTGTTATGGCTGAAGTCAATGTTATCGAAGTAATGCTTCCTGTTGACAGAGTAGGCACTTTTGCCGCTTCCTTTTTACATCCGCTTATAAATGCCAGCAATAGTGCTACGAGTGTAAATAATCTCACACCTGAATTTTTCATGATATTTTTCTTTTACCAACTCACATTATTACCAAAAAGATTTACCGAAGTCGTAGAGGAACGGTTTATATTCACCAGTCCGGTCATGTCGATATTTCTTACCGCACCATCAAAAGAAACTGAACCTGATACATGCAGATTCTGAGAGGCATGATTCAGACTCGTATAAGTGGTTGAGAAACTGCCATTGTAAGTAGTCGCTCCTGTGATGGTTACCTGTGTGGTACACATTTTGCCGGATGCACTTGCTTTTGAAAAAGTATATCCTACATTGGTCATGGAAAAAGAAAGTGAGGTTGTCGTTATGCCATGCGTACCATCGTAAGCATCAGTGCCTGTGATGGTCACGGTTCCACCCATTGGGCCGTTATTGGTAATATTTTGTGATCCTGTTGGCTTCCCGGCTAAATTCTGATTGTAAATATCAGTGTAACATTTGATGAGCGTGGACCCCAATTGTTCGTAAAAAAGTTCGTCACTAACAGTTTTTGGGGCAGGTGTTTCATTTTTTGAACAACTGTTGGTTAGCAATAACAACATTCCCAGAAAGACTGAGAAAAGCGCAAGACGTGTTTGGGTTTTCATTATGGTCAGTTTAGGGTTAATATTAGGTCAGCTGATATTAATTCTTTCAACTCCAATGAACGGTAACCTGTTGACTGGTCCAACACGCCATGACTTATCTATCAATTTTCTGCAGCGTTATGATGATGAGCATCATCATATACCGTTAACAAATATATAATTATATTTCAGAAACAACAAAAAGTGATATTTTATTATTTACGGAAAAAGGAATTTGTGGGATGTATACTGATGATGAACAAAGCCCTGGTTCGAAGGTATTTTTCCGGCGACGACTTTGTTAAATTCGAAGGTAAGTCAGAGTTCAAAGCTCAGGTTGGTAGTGTCTCCTTCACGGGAGGCTTTTCCGGTTTTAAACCATTATCCAGCAAAAAGTTTAATTATGGCGGCTGCTATTCTGCCCTTTTAAAAATAAAGGCTACTGCCGTTTTATCGTCGCCACCCATGTTAACCGTGAGGCCATAGGGTCGTTCAGGTTTAATGGATATCTGGGAGGCTCCTGCCCTGCCCGTCAGTTGTTCCCAGATGGTAACAGCCTGATGCACGCCGGTAGCGCCTGTTGGGTGTCCCCAGCCAATCAGGCCACCCGTGGTGTTGACAGGGATGATTCCGTCCCTGGCGGTATTTCCGGCTGCCACGAAAGCTGCTCCTTCTCCGGGGGCGGCAAAGCCCAGGGCTTCTATAGAGAGAATTCCCGCAATACTAAAGCAATCATGCACCTCTGCCGTTCCAATCTGGTTATAAGTAATTCCTGCCGATTCAAGCGCTTGCCGAATGGCTTCGTGCACTGTGCTGAGGATGGTAAGGTCAATGGGCGGTTGTGTAATGTCTTCGGCAGCATGCCCCCAGCCCACAACTTCAATGGCATCGGACTTGGGAATTCCTGATTTTTTCAGACCTTCTTCGGATAATATGGCAATAGCTGACGCGCCATCGGATACTTTCGAACAATCGAAATAATTCAGGTGATCGGTAAATGCCTTTGGATTTGGTTCTGTGAGCGCCTGGTTTTCCAGGTCAACAATATTGTTTTCGTGTTCCTGGGCGGTAGGACATAATCGTGCATTTTCGATGGCATTACGATACCAGCGTGCAAGTCCCTTGCGTGAAGCATCACGGCCATATTTGGCAAAGTAAGCCCCTGCCCTGTCGCTGAACTGCCCCGGAAAAAAATAGGCATGCCCGGCTTTCCGGTTCTGGAACCATCCTGCGCCGGCAAGGACATCAGCGCCATAAATGGCTTTTACCGTGTTTTGCACTTCCACGCCTATGGCCAACACGATATCGGCAGTTTCTGCCAGTACCGACTTCATCCCCGCAACAAGAGCCAGTCCCCCTGAGGCACATGCGCCTTCTGTGCGTGTGGATGGCTTAAAGCGAAGCCCTGCATCCACCATGGGGGCAAACGCGCCTAAGTGGCCTTGCTTGTTGAATCTGGCGGCCATAAAATTGCCAACCACTGTTTCATCCACTTTCTGGGCCCCTCCCAGTTGCCGGAGTGTCTCCTGCCCTGCTTCTTTCAGATAATGTTCAAGCCCCGGGCGTTCGCGGCGTGGATTAAATTCCGAACGGCCTGTGCCCAGCGAGATGGTGTTGTAACCTGCAGTAAGATATATTTTGCGACGTAGCGTATTCATACAATGATTATTTATGCGTTGGTTCATCAGTTATCCGGATAGCTGCGGCAATCCGGGAAATGTATCAGATATAATCGTTGATTGGTCCGTAAGCATGGAAAAAGCCTGTAAGCAAAACAGTGTTCACATCTTCCTGGTTTGCTGCAACGCCATCTGCGATCAATTGAAGGCCTATAGCTTTTGACTTTAAGGCATATTCAAAGGCTATCCTGGCAGCCAGGGTTTGTTCCATGCAAAGCAGTGTGAAGTAACTGCGGAGATGATTGTCCATGTCCGAAGATTTTATAAGGGTTTTCCAAGGCAGGGCCTGCATGGGCAAGGCACCGGCAATGTCATCAGCTACTTGCCGGACTTCGGCAATGGGCAGATAAGTTGCGGTTTCGGGATCAATGATCGCAGTGATTTTACCTTTTTCATATTTAAGGAAACCGTCTTTCTGGCTTCCATCGGAAAACTGACCACCGTGAATTCCTTTGAGAATGAGCTGATCGAGCAGATCGCTTTGCAAGGATTCATGTGGCATATGTGAAGCCATGACTTTCAGGATAAATTGCACCACATCAAGTCCAACATAATCGATGAGTTGGAAGATACCCATGGGGCGCATCAGAAAGTCCTGTGTGACCCGGTTCAGGGTATAAATGGCCTGTACGAGCGGCATTTTATTTGATAATACCTGGGCCTGCTGAATGCCGTAAAGTGCATCACGCATAAAATGACCATTACCGATAAATCCGGCGATATCGTTGGAAGGTACCAGGGTTTTCCGGAGGTTGACAGCGAATTTTTTTGCAAAAGCTGAAATCTCTGTTGAATTTGCGGGTGTTGTAATCAATTCGACCAGTTTTTGCACTGCCGGCGGGTTGTAAAAATGAAACCCCAGTATGCGGCCTTGCAGTCCGGCGGCTTCATCCAATTCACTGATGGGGATGGATGAGGTGTTTGTGAAGAACCATGGTTGGTTTGGGTTATGCGCATCGATCTGTCTGAAAAGTTTTGTTTTAAGTGCCATGTTTTCACTCACCGCTTCAAAGATCAGTGTTGAATCGTACGCCGATTCAATTCTCGCCGAAAGGTGGACAATGCTCATGACCTCATCCACGTAGGCATCAATGATTTCGCTGTTTTCAATCAGATCGGCCCTGTCGGAAAAGAGCTGACGCAGCAATACAACCTTTTTTTCAGCGCTTTTCAGCACCTGGCTTTTCAGGTATTTCAACAAACCGGATAAGCCGGCCGGAGCCAGATCAATGGCATGAAGAACGAAGATTTTATCCTTGTTTTCAGGCTTCAGCATTTGCCCGGCCATTTCGAGGGCGGTCAGCAGCAGGATGCCACTTCCCATTTTTCCGGCGGCGCCTAGTACCGTAACATTTTGTAATCGGCTGGAATATTCCATTGGGTTTTTTATAGGATAAATATGACTTTATTTAATAGCTGGACTGATACTTTCAGTTTCATTTTTTTTGGTCGGGAGCGGCAGCCCATGCAGGCTTGCGCTTCTCCAGGAAAGCGCGCATTCCTTCCCTGCCTTCGGACTCTTCATTCCCGAATAAAGAGCCAAAAGCCTTGGATTCCATGGTGCAGGCTTTTTCAAAATCATCTTCAAAGCCCTTGCGGGTAACCGCTTTAACCGCTTTTACGGCCTGGGGCCCTTTGGATGCGATAACACCGGCCAGTCGCATGGTTTCAGACATCAGGTTTTCGGGTTCAACCACCTTCTGGACCAGACCCATGTTTAATGCTTCCGCGGCAGAAATCATTTCGCCTGTAGTGAGCATATAGAGGGCGTTTGCAAGGCCAACCAGCCGGGGAAGTCGCTGTGTGCCGGCATATCCGGGAATAAGGCCCAGGCTCACTTCTGGCTGACCAAATTTGGCTGCCGATGAGGCGATTCGGAAATCGCAGGCCAGCGCCAGTTCAAGCCCTCCGCCAAGCGCAAAGCCATTAATTGCTGCTATTACCGGATGACTGAGTAGCTCGAACCTGCGGAAAACTTTTTGGCCAAGCTGCGAAAAAGAAAAAGCGTCATCGTTGTCTTTGTTTACCATTTCGGCGATATCGGCTCCGGCAGCAAAAGCTTTTCCGGCACCGGTAATGATCAGCACACGAAGATCAGTCCATGATGCGATTGTATCCAGCAGCTTATTCATGTCCTGAAAAAACGCTGAATTCAGTGCATTCAGGCTTTGCTGACGGTCAAGTGTTACCAGGCAAAAACTACCCAGCCGCTCTGTTTTAAAAGTTGAATATTCCATAATCTTGAAGCTGTTGCATTAACATCGATATCCCTGAAATGTTCTTATCATTTCAACTTCAAATCATTGCAAACAAAAATAGCAGGAAGTTGATATGCAAATATAAGCATATTAACATGTGCAAGGCATTCATGGCTATTTAGATAAAAACCGTTGATTGGGAAGGAAGCCTGGCAAGAAATGTTAATCCCGTTTTGAATTTATTTTCAGTTTCAGGGGGGGCATGAAGTTCTTTAGCGCAATCCTTTTACGATGGATTTTCCGGCTATAAAGTCTTTAAGATAATAAGGCTCAAAATAGGCCACATTTTCAAATGATCCTTTTAAAAATGCTTCTTCTGCGAGCGATGCCATATGGGCTGCGGAAACAATTTCCTGGTCGAGGAATTTAGCATTGGGGTTGTGCTCCAGTGATTTCCGGCATTTGGCGGATCCGTCGCCGGCGAAAACGACGGTATGAGTCTGCAATAGCGTGTCGAAAGAGGATTCATCAATTATTTTAGCTGATACCGGCATGACCTCCGTTGCTGAACTGTCATAAACAGCCGTATAAACTTCCATACGCCTGGCGTCGATCATTGGGCAAAACAGCGTGGTGGTTTCGCCTGCCGGGCAAGCTTTTATCATGCCCATGGCCATACTTTTCAATGTTCCGATACCGATAAGTGGTTTATCGGCTGCATAACAAAGCCCTTTGGCTGTTGAAACACCAATGCGCAGTCCGGTATAAGATCCCGGGCCCTTGCTCACGGCTACTGCATCGATGGCTGAAACTTCAAGTTTGGAAGAAATCAAAGCCTGCTGAATAAATTCCATTAACGATGCGGCATGCGATTGTAGGACGTCAGTTTCCCGGAGGCTGATTACCACTCCGTTTTGCACAAGGGCAATAGAGCAGATGGGTGTTGCTGATTCGATGCAGAGTATTGTGGCCATAATCTTGAATGCGCAAAAATAACAAAAACCTGCCGTTATGGACAGGTTTTTGCAAACTGTAATGCGTCAGTTCTTTATTTTTCTTCCGTAAAAAGGTCCTTCTTATCAACTTTCTTAACCAGATCGCCATCTTTAAGTTTCTTGGTTACGGCCCGATAAGGTCCGGATATAACTTCCTGTTTTTCCTTCAGGCCACTTACAATTTCGATATAGGTATTATCCTGGATGCCCGTTTTAACCTTAACCATTTTAGCTTTCCCATCCTGGTAAAGGAATACAATTTCCTGAAAAGTCACATCTTTCTTTTTAGGCTTTTTATCGGTTGTTACATTGGTGCCTTTTTCTTCCATGCCTCCTGATGCTTTATTCTCACCGGCATTGGTAGAATCGGTGCGTGTGGTAACAGCCTGGATAGGCACTGTAAGTACATTTGGCGAAGTTTTCGTCTGAATATCGACTGTAGCAGACATCCCGGGGCGGAATGGCGAAATGTTTTCCTTGCCTGGTTTTAACAGATCCACGTATGAGAATGGGAGAATCCTGATCTTAACCTCAAAATTGGTTACCTGATCGGCACTTACACCCAGCACATTGGCAGATGTGGAAATTTCTGTGACAATTCCTTTGAATTTACGGTTGAGGTAAGCGTCAACTTCAATTAAAGCCGTATCGAAGAGGTGCACGCGGACAATATCGTTTTCGTTTACACTTACATTTACCTGCATGGAGGAGAGGTTGGCAATGCGCAGTATTTCAGTTCCTGAAGAAAACTGGGATGCCCCGGCAACCCGTTCACCTTTTTCCACGTTCAGCTTAGAGATCGTTCCGCCTGCTGGTGCATAAATGGATGTTTTGGCAAGGTTTTCCTTTGATTGTTTGATATTTGCTTCAGCGTTCTTAACCTGGTATTCGGCTGCTTTTACGGTTTGCTCAGCTGCGCTGACTTCTGCCTGGGCTACTTCAAAAGCAGCCTTGGCGGCATCATATTCTGCGGGAGAAATAGTTGATTGTTTAAAGAGCTTGTCATTTCGTGAAAATGAAGCTTTGGCGTTCACAAACTGCGACTTCACCTGGGATAGTCTTGCATTTGAGTTGGCCAGGTTGGCACGGGCGGTATTGGCCAAGGCCACTGAACCATCGTAACTTGAAAGATAGATCTCGGGATTTATTTTGGCCAGGAGGGTGCCGGCTTTAACCTCGTCGCCTTCTTTCACATAAAGTTCTACAATTTCACCTGACACGGCGGGTGATAATTTTACTTCAGCCTCGGGTTCAATCTTGCCGTTGGCCGATACTGTTTCAACAATGGTTCTTTTAGCAATCAATTCGGTGCTCACTTTTGTGAGATCCTGACTGCCAATCCAGCCTTTTTTGCGGGCAATGGCAAAGCCGATAAGGACAAGTACAAGGGCAACAATACCAATGGTGATTAATTTTTTCCGTTTTTGCATCTGAGGATAATATTTGGTCAAAGATAAGGAAATTCACTCCCTGCGGAGGATTTAAAAGTAAAAGTGAAATTGATTTTTTTAACGGGACATTGTATGATTGTCAGGCTAAAGGCCAGCGTCAGAAAAGTGCGGAAAAAACAAGATGATCCTGCGGAAAATCCATTCCGCAGGGTCATTATAGTCCGGGTATTCCGGCAATTATGCATGTCAAATGGCCTGTTTATTTAAGTGTAAGTGGTTTCCCCATATAAAAATCAAGGACTGTGGCCTTAAATATATAATCGAATTTTGCCTGTAGCAGATCCGATTCGGCCTTTTCCAGGTCTTTTTTGGAATTGTTATAATCAACGGAATTGAGCAATCCTACTGTGAATCTATCATCCGAATATTTAAACGATTCTTTGGAGGCATCCACTTTTATGGTGGCTGAATTATACTTTTTCATTGCGGCAAGGGCATCGGCATATGATTGCTGAATTGTCTTGCGCAGGTTGAGTTTATTCAGATCTAGGTCATATTCAGCGTTTTTAACACTTATCTTTGCTTTTGTAACTGCTGTGCGACCTTGCCATCCGTTAAAGATTGGAATAGAAAGGTTGAAGGAGAATGATTTATTGTTATTGTCCTTGATCTGATCGTTCCATGATTTGGTTTTAAAGGCAGTGCTTGAGGAATAGCCATAAACATCATACACTCTGTTGCCGTTTGCATCTTTTGAAACACCAATCAGGGGCAGATCGGAAAAAGGAGTTGCTATTGTTGATTCAGGTATTTTACTGGCACCTGAATACCCTGTGCCCCAGGATCCGTTCAGGGAGAGCGAAGGCATCATGGCGCCTCTTGCCCGGGAAATATTCAGGTCAGCGCTTTGTAGCTTCAGTTCGGAACTCTTGATATTGGGCTGGTTTTGGGTGGCGAATAGAAAAATCTCATCAGCGTTGGCTACCAGAACGGGTTTTCCTTGCACGGTGAGCTCAGGTACTTCTATTGCAAAGTTTTCCGTGGAAGGCAGATCCAGCAGCTGGGTCAGCGTAAGATAAGCCAGGTCAAGATTATTTTGTGCATCGACTACCGAAAACTCTTCAGCAGCACGCTGTGCATCCAGGTTGAAGAAGTCACCCTGTGCGGCAGCGCCTGCATCAACCATTTTCTTCATGCGGTCCACCTGTTGCATCGTAATATCGAGTTGCCTCTGCGCATTCTTGAGCAGCTCCTGGTAGAAAAGTATTTGCAGGTATGAAGTGGCAATGGTAAGCGAAATATCGTCCATGAATTTATCCAGGTCATACCGGCTTGCCTGCAGGTTCAGTTTGTTCTGGCGGAGTTGATTTACTTTCTGAAATCCGCCAAAAAGCGTCACCGAGGATGAGAGGTTGAAGTTATTGGTTTGAACCCTTTCGGAGGCAAACTGATTGGTAAAACGGTCAACCGATTTTCCGAAATTGTAGCCATGATTGGCGAAGCCATTGAGATCAGGCAGCATAATTAATTTGTTCTGAAGGATATCTGCATCCGAACTTTCGATGGCCAGCGAGCGTTGCTTGATCTGAATGTTATTTGAAAGCGCGTGATCAACACATTTTTCGAGTGACCATTTTTCCTGGGCGTGCAAAGCCATAAAGCTGATGGCAAATAACAAGCTAAGTGTCAGTTTTCTCATTTTGATTCTTATGGATTTTAATTGTAGGTGACTTTAAAATCGCCTGTTGTCAGGAAACAGGACAATCAATCATGCGGTATTATGATGTCAGAACTTTTGCAAAATTTATCTCTTTAACTTTGCATTTAGCTATAAATTTACAAATTTAGTATTTCTTTCTTTTAATTTCATACTGAATGAAGATAAGCATATTTACCAGCCTTTTCGTATTGTTGATTGCAGCCTTATGGGGTGGTCCGGTTGCCCGGTCGCAGCAACCGGAACCCCGGCAAGGAATTTGTGAAAGGCTGTCATCCGATACGATAAATGTTTTTCATTATGACATTCACCTGGACGTTGTGAATCTGACGACAAAAGTGATCAAAGGTTACACCTCGCTGAATTTCACACCCAGGATTAAAGATGTGGATCAGCTTAAGCTGCACTTGCTGAACATGCACATTGATTCCGTATTTGTGGGTGCGGTAAAAACTAAAAGTTATGCTTATGCAGGAGGGGTGCTCCGCATTCCACTCCTGAAACCATCCGGAATTGGGGATACCCTTGATGCGAGGGTTTTTTATCATGGACAACCTTATGAAGATCCTTCAGCTTGGGGTGGATTTCATTTTTCAGGTCAGTATGCGTTTAACCTGGGCATCGGTTTCCGGTCTGATCCGCATAACCTGGGCAGGGCCTGGTTCCCCTGTATCGACGATTTTCGCGATCGCGCCACATACGATATTTTTGGGCGTGTGGAAAATGATAAAAAAGCCATCTGCGGAGGAAAGCTGATCTCGGTTACGGATAATGGCGATCATACAAGCACCTGGCACTGGAGCCTCGATAAATCGATACCGGCTTACCTGGCATCCATAGCCGTAGGTGATTACGCTTTGGTAGCCGATACATTTTATGGCTTAAACGGGTGCATACCCATCACTTATTATGTTCTTCCTGCTGAGGTTTCAAAAGTTCACGGAACTTTTTTACACATGAAAGAGATCATGGCAACGTTCGAATCACATTTCGGGCCTTATCCTTTCGGGCGGATTGGCATTACCTCCACTGCTACAGGAGCTATGGAGCATGCCACAAACATCGCTTTCCCACACTCGGGCATAACCGGCGATCCATCCGGTGAATGGTGGTATGCCCACGAGATGTCGCATATGTGGTTTGGCGACATGGTCACCTGCGCTTCGGCAGCGGATATGTGGATGAACGAAGGCTGGGCCGTATGGTGCGAATCGCTTTTCCGGGAAGGGATTTACAATCAGGAAGCCTACCGCGATAATATGCGCAGCAAGCTCAGTGATGTACTTCAGAATACCCATATTGCTGATGAAGGTTACCGGGCATTGTATGGCATTCCTTCGAAATACACTTACGGCAGCACCGTATATGCAAAAGGTGGCATCGTAGTGCATACGCTCCGCAACTATCTCGGCGACAGCCTGTTTTTCGGCGGCGTAAAAGCCTATCTGCGTCAGTATGCATACAATTCAGCTTCAACATGCGATCTGCGCGACTTCTTATCAGCCTACAGCGGTATCAGCCTGAATGATTTCTTCGATGCATGGGTTTTCCGCCCGGGCTTTCCCCAGTTCGCTATCGATTCAGTGACAGTTATGCCGGGCAGGAGCAGTTATAATATCAGGGTATTCGTGCGCCAGCGGCTGAAAGGTGTAAGCGCCTATGCAAATTCAAACCACCTGGAAGTTACATTCATGGGGCCCCAATGGCAACTTTATACCGACACACTTTTCTTTTCCGGGAAGCTTGGCTCAAAAATATTCACGGTCCCGTTTCATCCTGTTTCAACCATGCTTGATCTGTATGAAAAAACAGCAGATGCCACAACAGATAACGCCAGGGTTATCAAATCACCGGGAGTGACCAATTTCCCTGAGACATTTGCAAAGGTTATTGCGATGCAAGTCAGGGATTCTGCCTTTGTGCGGATAACACACAACTGGGTAGCCCCGGATAGCCTTAAAACCGCTGTTGCCGGGCTGGAACTATACGGTGACTGCTATTGGACCGTTGAGGGTCTTTTCCCTCCCGGATTCAGGGCAAGAGGACGTTTTGACTACGACCATGCTAATTTCCCTGATTATGCACAGTTGATTCATCCCGGGGATTCAATGACGATACTTTACAGGCCGGGAACTGCTGTCAACTGGAGGCCGGCATCGTTAATCAAAGAGGGGAGTTATAGCGCTGGCTATCTTACGGTTGATACACTTCAGCGCGGCGAATATACGCTGGCTGTTATTAATAAGGAACAGGCTGGACGCAACCGGGACCCCAAATCAAAATCCGTTATCAAAATATCTGAGTCTTCCAGCGGATCCTTTAAAATTCAACTTGATTTTGCAGGAAATGGTTATCTGAAGGTAATAAATGCCGGAGGTGTCATTGTTAACAGCATCCCGCTTTCCCCCGTTAAGCGCAGCCTGAGCTGGAATCCTGCAAAATCCGGCATGGGAACGTATCACTTTCAGGTCTGGTCAGATAAAAATAAATTATTAGGATCTGCTAAAGGAGTTTTGACACATTGACGTTAAGGCATGAGGCAATAGGCATTAGGTAATAGGGTAAAGGAGAAAGGTTAAAGGAGAAAGGTTAAAGTGAAAATATAAGTTAAAAGGCAAATAGCAAATATCAAATATCAAAGCAATAAGTAATGGGCAAAAGGTTTGATATTAAAAAGCGCCCGCACGTAAGTAAAGAAGCGATATTAGAAAACCAACTCCAGGCACTCTTGGCACTCCAGGCACTCTTGGCACTCTAGGCACTCTAGGCACTTTAGACACTTATTTTACGGACATCGTGCGTACATTTGTTCAAACGCAACCATTGTCAGCATTGAGGAAAAAAGAGGCATTAAAGATCATTTCGAAAGGAGCATATGACAAGACTTATCGATTGTACAAAAACATATTCATTGCGTAAAACACTGATATATACAGCATCATTAATATTATGCATTGGTTGGTTCGGGGATGTAAAAGCCCAGGAGATCACTTCTCCCAGGCCAAGAGTCGGTTTGGTCCTGAGCGGAGGCGGCGCCAAGGGCTTTGCGCATATCGGGGCGCTAAAAGTACTTGAAGAAGCGGGCATTCGCCCCGACTTTATCGGCGGCACAAGCATGGGAAGCATCATTGGCGGATTATATGCCATCGGATATTCCGCACATGCGCTGGACTCGATTGTGCAAAGCGAAGATTGGGATATATTATTGCGCGATAAAATTCAGCGGCGCAATATTTCCATTGAAGAAAAACTGGATGATGAAAGATACATCATCTCTTTTCCCTTGGCGAACCGTAAAATTGACATTCCAGCGGGCATTATCCGTGGACAGAATATCTCCTTGTTGCTGTCGGTACTCACCAGTCCGGTTTACAGGACGCGGGATTTTAAAAAATTTCCGATTCCATTCCTCTGTGTGGCAGCAGACCTTGAAATCGGGCAAACAGTTGTGATTGACAGCGGGTACCTTGCATCGGCAATGCGCGCCAGCATGTCCATTCCCACACTTTTTATGCCGACCGAACTGGATAATCGCTTACTTGTAGATGGTGGTTTGTTAAATAATTACCCGGTAGCGGATGTAAAAAATAGTGGTGCCGATATCATTATCGGAGTGGATGTCCAGCGCAGTTTGTATAAGAAGGATGAACTGAACACTTTCATGAAAGTGATCAATCAGTCGGCCGCATTTTTGCGCCAGCCCTTGAATGAAGCCAATCGTGAACTTGTTGATATTTCAATAAAACCGGAGGTTAACAAATACCAGGTACTGGATTTTAACCTGGCCGATTCGCTCATTTATCAGGGAGAAAAGGCTGCCAGAAAGAATTTTGGCCAGCTCAGGGCACTGGCTGATTCACTTGACAAACTCGGCCCGGCTCCGCCGGTGATTGTGCTGTCCAGGCCGCTCGATTCTGTCTTTGTCGAACGTGTCATCGTGAGCGGACTCAATCATGTTTCGGACGACCTGGTAAAAGGCAAACTTGATGTTGAAGAAGGAACCTGGGTTCAACTTGCAGATATTGAAAGAGGGGTAAAGCGCATATACGGAAGTCAATATTTCGACCTGGTTACCTTCGAGTTAAGTCCCTGTCTTAAAGGTGCCTGCCTCAATATAAAGGTATTGGAAAAAAGCGCTGGATTAATCAGGCTTGCTTTGCATTACGATAACGACAACCTTGCCAGTATTCTGGTTAACAGCACATTCCGAAATGTCGTATTCAATGGCTCAAAACTTTCTCTTGATTTTGAGTTGGGAAAAAATCCGCGGTTTGCGGCGCGGTATTTTATCAATCGGGGACTTGCACCGGGACTGGGAATAAACCTGCGCAATGAAAGTTTCGATATCTATCTAAACAATACCAAGGATAAATACGCTGCTTTCAGATACAACGAATACCTGTTTGATATTTATTCAGAGTCAATTTTGAGTAATTCTGTTTCGATGGGCCTTGGATCACAGATCCAATTCTCTAATATTACAGAAAATGTTTCAGCCGTCGAAATATCCGATATGAATAGTAATTTTTTGAGTGCTTACGGTTTTTTTCGGATGGATACTTATGACCGCATTTATTTTACGCACAGAGGCACCCAGTTTTATGCTGAATACAGGCT
>JBBRRV010000025.1:0-28343 GCA_038246075.1 Bacteroidales bacterium | reverse complement strand
GTGCCATTTTACAGTTCCCTACACGACATGGCCACTTCCTGATCCCCAGGATCGCTGGCCGGAGGTTCGGTAAATTAGCGCTAACTTTGTCTGCCGGTCATTTCGACTTTTGGACCTTACCAGGACCAGATCACCCAATACTTTGTATACTTAACACAGATCCGGTATACTCCTTTAAAAAAAATTAGCATGATAAATATTGACCAAAGCAGACTATCAGCTATAGCGCTTCATCACATCGGCAACAAACCGGGTGATGAAGGCATCCGGTTTTCAGCAGCAGAACTTAAGCCAGGCGAAAAAATTAAGGATATTCTGCTGACTTACTTCCTTTCTCCATTTAAGTCAGAAGAATACTTCAACCTGTATCACGAATCGGACCTGAAACTGAACGAGGTATTCACATACGTATCGGATATCTTTGACAATCCCGCCTGCCTTTATGAACAATCCGTCAAGCTGGCAAAACACCTGTATGAACAATCAAACCACCCTAAAATAAGAAACGGAGAGTTTTATACCGTCTATTTCACTGATTGTATCGTGGAGGGCGAAACGATGGATGTCATTGGATTGTTTAAATCTGAAACCAGGGATACTTTCCTGAAAGTATACCCCCAGGATGATGGCTTTGCCATTGAGAGTGAAGCGGGGATCAACATCAATAAACTCGACAAAGGATGCCTGATATGTAATACAGGCCGTGAAGAAGGTTACCTGGTTTCGGTGATCGACAAAGCCAATAAAGGAACTGATGCTCAATATTGGGTAGATCTTTTCCTGCATGTGCGCCAGCGCAACGACGGCTATTTTAATACCCGAAATGCCATGAGCCTTTGCAAGGATTTTGTGGTGAAAAAATTTCCCGAGCAATTCGATGTTTCAAAAGCCGACCAGGCCGACCTGCTGCACAAATCGGTCAGGTTTTTCAAGGAAAATGACAACTTCGATCTGGATGAATTTGCAAACGAGGTGATCCAGGAACCTGAAGCCATCAAAAGCTTCCGCCAGCATAAGAACGAATTCGAACAGGAACACGACCTACAAGTGTCAGACAATTTTGTGATATCTGATTCGGCTGTTAAGAAACAATCCAAAATGCTGAAGAGCGTGATCAAACTCGATAAAAATTTCCACATCTATGTACATGGGGATCAGCATAAAATTGTGAAAGGAATGGATCCGGAAACCGGGCTGAATTATTATCAACTGTTCTTCAGGGAAGAAAGCTAGCCTGCGCCGGTCCTGGCCGGAGGTTCGATAAATTAATACTAACTTTGTGTAATCCGCTAATCCCAGCCCCAGTCCTCATGACATTAAAGATCAAAACATTAAAAACGATTGATTTTTTAAACCTTTTGCGAAAGCGGTTCATTCGTTTTCTGGATGCCATAGGGATTCTGGCTGCGCTGGTCGGGTTTCTCATATTCCTGTTTCATGTCGGGTTTCCGCACCGGCCCGACGAATTGCTCATTATATGGCATACATTCAATGCAATCTTATGGGTCATTGTGCTGAGTAGCCTTGCAGGACTAACGCTGAAAAAGTGGCAGGATCGGAGACTCATACTCAGGGTGACCGAAGTGGTTATGATCCCGTGTTTGTTACTGATCCTGGATGCCCGCACGGGGTTTTCAGGCATCGAATGGTCGGGGCATTGGCTCAATAATATACTAAACCGGAACCTGTTTGTATATGCAGTGTTTATCCTCGCTTTGATTATTGAAACATCAAACAGTTCGCTTCAACTAAGCAACCGTAATACCAACCCGGGACTCCTGTTCACTTTCAGTTTCCTGTTCATCATCTTATTCGGAACAGGATTACTGATGCTGCCAAAAGCAACATATACAGGTATAGGATTTACAGATGCATTCTTTACTTCGACCAGTGCCGTATGCGTAACTGGCCTCCTTGTGGTCGACACAGCCACCTATTTCACCCCGCTGGGCAAAATTTTCATCATTGTGCTTATTCAAGTCGGTGGGCTGGGCATCATGACTTTTACCAGTTTTTTTGGATATTTCTTTAAAGGAGGGGCATCCTTTGGCAACCAGTTTATGTTGAAAGATCTGATCAATGAGGAGAAATTGGGTGAAATATTTAAAACACTGCTGAAGATCATCATGATCACTTTCTCCATCGAAGCTATCGGCGCTGTCATTATCTATCATACCGTTGACCCCCGCATGTTTTCAGGAGGATTGTCCGTTGTCGGCTTTTCAGTTTTTCATTCGATCTCGGCATTTTGCAATGCCGGTTTTTCAACACTTTCAGCCGGTCTTTATCAACCCGGTTTCAGGTACAATTACATGCTTCACTATATCATTGGCATATTAGTTATACTGGGTGGGTTGGGATTCCCGGTTATTTTCAATCATTATCGCCTGTTACGGCATTTTTTAACGAATATTTACCGGCAAATCACAAGTAAAAGCGGGTATATACACACCCCTAAGATAATCAATGTCAATACCCGTCTGGTCATGAACACTACCCTGATCCTGCTGGTTACAGGGTTTGTATTTTTTATGTTCTCCGAATACGACCATTCGTTAAAAGGACTGTCACTGTCCGGCAAAGTAGCCGGTGCTTTTTTCGGTTCAGTCACCGCCAGAACAGCTGGTTTTAACACCGTTGACATGTCGTTGCTGGCGCCTGCATCCATTATAATCTATCTTTTTTTGATGTGGATAGGCGCATCACCGGCCTCAACCGGAGGTGGTATCAAAACCACAACCTTTGCCGTTGCAATACTTAATTTCACAAGCCAGGCAAAGGGTAAAGGCCGGGTTGAGGTTTTTGGCCGCGAACTGGCCAATGAATCTGTGCGCAGGGCATTCTCGGTAATCTTTCTCTCGGTGCTGGTCATTGGGCTGGCGGTGCTGATGCTTGCAATTACAGATGAGCAGTTGGATATCACTAAAATTATCTTTGAAGTCTTTTCAGCTTTCGGCACTGTTGGCTTGTCGCTGGGTATTACTTCCCAGCTGTCGTTGGCCGGAAAATGGACCATCATTGTTACCATGTTCCTGGGACGTGTGGGGACACTCACCATTTTAGTCGGCATATTCAGAAAACTGCACAGTTTCCACTATCATTATCCATCGGAGAATATCATGATCAATTAAATAAATAATGACATATGAAATAGCCATGGTTGACTAAATCATCAATCGAAGATGATATTAGCGTCAAACTCGCGTATTCCATATGACCCGTAAAAATAAATAATAACATATGAAATTTATTGTCATAGGTCTCGGTAATTTTGGTTCAGCACTTGCAGCCCGGCTTACATCTATGGGGCATGAAGTAATAGGCATTGACAGCAACAAGGAAAAGACAGAAATTTATAAAGACGCTATCACCCAGACAATCCGCCTCGATTGTACCAGTGAACAGGCACTCGCTACACTCCCGCTAAAGGAGTGTGATTATGCTATTGTTACCATTGGCGAAGACTTTGGCGCTTCAGTCATGGCAACTGCACTGCTGAAGCAGGCCGGGGTCAAGAAGATTGTGAGCCGTGCCATCAATCCGCTGCATCACAAGGTCGTTGAAGCGCTTGGCGTAGATCTCATCCTTCAGCCGGAATATGATGCAGCATCGCGTTTTGCCGACAGCATCCTGTTTTCAGGCGTCAGCAATTCCTATGATATCACGGATGATTATAAGATTATTGAGGCGAGTTTGCCTGAGCGCTACGATGGCATGCTGCTCAGTGAGGTTGATTTTACCAACCGACATTCACTGCTGGTTCTTACCGTCATCAGAACCGAAGCGTCGAAGTCAATTTTCGGGCAGCCTCAGCTTAAAAGAAAGTCGCTTGGATTGCCATCGGCTTCTCTGAAACTAATGAAAGGAGACCTGTTACTTTTATTCGGTAAATTAAAAGATATCGAAAAGCTGTTGCGTCATCAGCAAGTTTAGATTTATCCATTACCTGCCCCCTGCCAAAAAAGTCTTTAAAGTTCCCAAAAGGGTAATTATTTTTGTAGGATCGGCTATGAAAGCGGGACAACCTGTCGACCTTTACAATTGAATAAATGATGTCCTGATTTATGCCGAAAGTTTACACTTATTGATTTGACTATCTTTGGGAACCAAACCTTCCGTTATGCGCAGTTGTCTTCTGATCATCTGTCTTTGCATCGCATGCGCATGCCACGCAGGTGATGACCCTGGCCTACGCAAAGATTCGCTGAGCAGTAAACCCGACAGCGCGAGGACATACCGCCACCGTATCACGACAATTGCCATTGCCGGCACAGCATTATATACCGGAACAATGGTCGGGCTTTACAACCTTTGGTACCGTAACTATCCGCAGACTAAATTTCATTTTTTCAATGATAATAATGAATGGCAGGGTATGGACAAACTTGCCCATGCCACAACTTCATATTATCTTGGACGACTTGGATATAAAACATTCCTTTGGGCTGGAATGAGCGAAAACAAGGCAACCTGGATAGGGGGGCTATCTGGATCCGCTTTCCTCACGATAGTTGAAATTCTGGATGGCTTTTCGGCGCAATGGGGTGCTTCACCGGGCGACCTTACGGCCAATACTTTTGGTTCAGCTCTTTTTATCAGCCAGCAACTGGCATGGCATCATCAAAAGGTACTGCTGAAATATTCATTCCATCCAACTTCTTTTGCTGACTATCGACCTGATATTTTAGGCAAGAACATCGGGCAGCAAATCATTAAGGATTATAACGGACACACCTACTGGCTTTCCGCAAATCTAAACAGTTTTGCAGGAAGGGGTTCACGCATCCCGCGCTGGCTTAATGTTGCCGCGGGATACCATGCAACCGGTATGACAGGTGCTGCTACCAATGCCTCCAGCTACAAGGGAAATCCCATTCCTGCTTTCAAACGCGAAACCCTGTTTTACATTGCGCCTGATATTGACCTTACTCGAATCAGGACTCATTCTGCTGCTTTAAAATGGATCTTTGAAGCCATCGGATTTCTTAAATTTCCGCTTCCTGCCCTGGAGATCAGCGGGCATGGGATGAAATTCAAACCCGTATATTTTTAAACGACGCGTTGGCGGAATAACTACTTCCATCAACAAAAATATATTTAACTGATAAACAGCAAATTATATCTTCTGAATAAATACAAGGATCCAAATCACCATGCAAATTATTATCGCGTTCGTTGTGGCAAAGTGATCCTGGGGACGATGGTTATTCCCCAGTTATTTTTATGTACCACAAGCCTGCCTGTCACATAACCGATCAAAGCACCTGTGAGCACATCGCTTGCCCAATGCGAGTCCTCATATATCCGCGACAATCCGGCACAGGAGGCCAGCGTATAACAAAGAACAGGCACCCATAGAGTTTCTTTATATTCCTCTGCAATTACAGTTGCTACGGCAAAGGCGGCAGTTGTATGCCCTGAAAAGAACGACTGATTTATATTATAAGGCCGCCCCATGAACCATTTTTCAGCATCGGGGTAATCCGTGATCGTTTGACGGGAAAATGCATACCTGGATACTTCACGGAAACTCATTGCAATGATGAAAGATTTAGTGCAATTCATAGCTACTTTCTTGCTGCGCTGGTTATTCCACAGGATACCCTGAGCATAGAAGGAAGCCACTGTAATGAAAGGATATACCCCGCTTCCCATAGGTTCAAAAACATATTTTGTCATGTTATCGCCAAACGGAGTCCGCTGCCTTTGTGAAAACAGTTGGATCTTCTCATCTCCTCTTGAAATTAAAAGATACATAGTCCCGGCATATATACCTGCGCCAACATACTTTGCCACAGTAGGTTTGAATGGACAGCTGAGTATATCCCGGTAGTCTTTCAGATAAGATGATATATAATACTTGTCAACCCTGGCTTTTGTAATTGCAGAATCAGAATTTGGCTGACAAAAACCATGTAAACTTAACAGAACAAATAATCCGGAAAATAAGATTTTCATATACTGGCCTCTTCTATCACCATCCTTTTGAATTTGCAATGAAAGACCAAAATAGACGGTTTATCTCTCATTAAACAAAATTGGCGGCTAAAAGATTACGATAACAACCAAATAAATTAAATAAAATACAAATTATGAAGATAATATTTACGCTGAAGGAAACTTTACTGACAGGATTTCCTGAATGGTTAAGCAGATTGCTGTGCGCCGCATTGGCACATACATTCAGAACCTAAAAACAAATAAGCTGCCATCAAAGCACATGACGAGAAGTTCCATCCTGCAGGCCAGTATGCAGCAAGTCTGAGAAAAGTTGAATATGGCGATAAAGCCGGCTGGTATGTCTGGGTTTTTGGACCAACTTCCTATTCGGCCATTGACACCCGTCCCGCAAAGGAAAAAGGTCATGCCGACGACTGGTCAAAAACAGTTGATCCTTTGGTTGAAACCTATAGTGTACCCAGTTTGTGGGAACTCAATACAGATCTTTCCTACGGCATTGACATGATGATGAAGTCAAAATATCGTGAGGTATGGAATGTGCATCTCAAGCGCGGCCAGTATTATCGTTTCAAGGCAATTGCAGAAATGCTGAAGAAGAGTTATGAATCAACAGGAAATACCGCCTTCGCTATTTACAATAACCCACTTCATACAAGTAATAGCGGGGATGTGGCTATCGTTTGGAGTTTCAATACTTATAATGACTGGTCGAAGGACCCTGGGATTAAAAAGGCTTATGAGAAACTCTATGACGAAGGAAGTTGGCAGCATATGCTTGATGAATGGATGGACATTACAGTTGATTACAATTCAGAAATCAGGTCGATGGTGAATTAAGACTCAACCGGTCTCAGACATTGAACCTGATATGCAGGATATCCCCGTCGCCAATTACATAATTTTTACCTTCTATGAATAATTTTCCGGCTTCCTTGCAGGCGTGTTCTGTTTTATACTTCATGAAATCGTCATAGTGGATCACTTCGGCGCGGATAAAACCTCTTTCGAGATCGCTGTGGATTACGCCGGCTGCTTTTGGTGCGGTCATTCCTTTATGGATGGTCCAGGCACGTACTTCCATTTGCCCTGCTGTAAAAAATGACATCAGATTCAGCAGGCGATACGCCGAGCTTACAACTTTATTGACTCCCGGCTCCAGCAACCCGGCATCAGCAAGGAAGATGGCCCTGTCCTCAGGATCTTCAAGTTCGGCTATTTCAGCTTCCATCTCTGCAGCGATGATAAGTACTTCCGTATTCTCATCTTTAACCGCATCTTTAAGTTTATCAGAATAATGGTTGCCTTTCACCGCAGAAGCAGCATCGACATTGCAAACATAAATGACCGGTTTATCGGTGATCAGGTACATATCGGCAATCTGTTTCCGGTCTTCATCACTCACAGGGGCCGTGCGTGCAGGTAAAAAGTCCTCCAGGTGGGCTTTATATACATGAAGTATTTCTATTAATTTCCTGGCATCTTTATCGCCGACTTTTACGAGTTTTTCTGTCCGCTGGATTTTACGTTCCACCATTCCTAAATCGCGGATACAAAGCTCAAGGTCAACGATCTCTTTATCGCGAACCGGGTTTACTGAACCTTCAATATGTGGCACCGTATCGCTGTCAAAGCAACGGATGACATGAATGAGCGCATCTGTTTGCTGGATATCGGCCAGAAAACGGCTTGAACCGCTATCCGCCTGCCCCGAACCTTTTGACATCCCTGGTATATCAACAAGGTCGACCGTAGCTGTAACCACACGATCCGAGTGAATCAGCTTGTCAATCTCCAGAAGTCGGTTATCAGGTACATGGATCTGGCCTATATTGGCTTTCTGCATGCCTGGCTGATTGTGAACTTTGGTGTTTGCCACGCAATTGAACAATGTCGTTTTTCCCGAATTGGCAAGGCCAATAATGCCGCATTTTAATCCCATTAATTATGTTTTAGTTAGGTGTTTACTGCGGCAAAGATACAATTAAAAGGCATGAGCGTCTGGTCCCAGGCCCGGATGCCGCAGATATAATTAACAGGAATGAGGTTACAGGAATATTAAAGCAGAAAAAAAAATCCGGCCACCATAAATAGCATGTCTATCTCAATATTTACGGCCATTTGAGCATGTACGACCTTATACTTTTCAGGTATATCTTTGTTTTTTTTAGCAGATTAATCTGCATTTTTAATATTACTTTCTACCAGATTGGACATCAATATTAAAGGGTGTTAATTTTCTACTCATAACAACTTGTAAATCTTACACTGCGACTTCTACTGTTTCTGCTACTGCTATTACTGCTGCAAACTGCCGCTGCTAATTCTACTCGTAAAACTCGTACGACTCACTACTCGTTAACCTCGTCCTGCTACATAACACACTGAGCGATCTGATTGCAATGGATAGAGCTTTATACAAGTATTACTCGCTAACAATACTTCTCTACCGGCTTTCAGATCGCTTTTTTATTTTTAACAGTTATCATCCCTGTACCTTCCTTTTCAATTTCACCTATACAAGCCGCCTCTACAATCCCACTGTTATGCAATCCGGCAAGCAATTCACCGGCATACTGCTTTGGCAATGCAATGAGCAAACCTCCGGAAGTTTGCGCATCAAACAAGAGTGTTTTCACAACTTCCGAAATTGAATTATCAAGGATGACGCGCGGTGAGAAATAGCTGACATTATTGAGTGTGCCCCCGGGAACTGCCCCTGTTCTCACAAGTTCAGCAACACCGGGAATCAAGGGAACCAAATCGGCCCATAGGGTTGCTTCTACCTTGCTGGCGACAGTCATTTCCGAAAGATGACCCAACAGTCCAAATCCTGTAATATCAGTACATGAACTCACATCAAAGGAGGCCATAAGTTCGGCTGCTTTTGCATTCAGCGTACTCATGATACGAATAGCTAATGCGGCAATATCAGCTCCTGCAATACCGCGTTTTACGGCCGTAGCAATCACACCAAGTCCGATTGGTTTCGTAAGTATGAGTGCATCCCCAGGCCTGAGGCCCGTGTTGGTGAGTATTTTACCGGGATGTACGATTCCGGTTACGGCCATTCCAAACTTAGGCTCGGGATCTTCAATGGAGTGCCCCCCCAGGATGTGGATACCGGCTTCGCGTGCCTTATCATTCGCACCCTGAAGTATACGTCTGAGCACTTCCAAAGGCAACCTGCCCGTTGGAAATCCTAATATATTCAAAGCAAATAAAGGTTTTGCACCCATGGCATAGATATCGCTGATGGCATTTGCTGCTGCAATAGCGCCAAAATGATACGGGTCATCAACCACCGGGGTAAAGAAATCTACCGTTTGTACCAGTGCCATCTCCACACTGAGGCGGTATACTGCGGCATCGTCGCTGTCTGCTGGACCTACCAGCACATTGGGATCATTTATCGGAGGCAGCTGGTTCAGAATCTCTGCCAGGTCGTGTGGCCGCAGTTTGCAGGCGCAGCCAAGACCATGTGTAAAATGCGTGAGTTTTACATCTGAAGCTTCGATTGTTGAGTTGACCTCCTGCCCTGGTTTCAGCCGCCTTACCGTTCCCGAAACCATTTCAACAACCTTGGCGATTTCGGCCAAAGTTGTGGAACGACCTACAGAGAAACGAATGGTTCCCCGCGCAAATTCAGGGGGAACGTTCATCGCAGCCAATACACCCGAAGTGGTTTCGCCGTAGGCATGGCAGGCGGCACCTGCCGAAGCGGCAATACCGGTAAGTTCAGATAGAATGGACTCCGCTTCCATGCCACCAATCGATATGCTAAGGGTATTGGGTAAGCGTTGTTCATGAGGCCCGTTGACCCTGCAGTTATATACCTGCTCCAACAGGCCGGCTTCCAGCCTGTCGCGGTAGCTCTTATAATGCTCCATATTTTTAGCCAGATCCTGCAATGCGATTTCACAGGCTTTTCCCAGGCCGACAATGCCTGTCACATTCTCTGTACCGGCTCTCATATTATGCTCGTGGGTTGCACCATGCATCCATTTCTCAATGACCACGCCCTGGCGGATATAAAGGGCCCCTATTCCTTTTGGCGCATAGAGTTTATGGCCTGCCAGCGAAAGCAGGTCAACCCCCAGCATTTTAACATCCGTACTTATTTTACCGGCAGATTGTGCAGCATCCGTATGAAAAAGCACCCCCCTGCTGCGCGCAAGTTCAGCTAATTGCGCTATGGGTTGAATTGTTCCCACTTCATTGTTGGCATGCATGATGGTAACCAGGATGGTCTCCGAACTTAATGCCTGCTCCATATCCGATAAGGCAACCATCCCGTCCTTACCCACCGGCAAATAGGTAACCCTGAAACCTGACTGTTCCAGGTATTGGCAGACTTCCAGCACAGCCGGATGTTCTACAGAACTGGTTATGATATGGTTTCCTTTATCGCGATGTGCAAATGCTGCCCCTTTGATAGCCATGTTGTTGGACTCGGTGCCCCCACTCGTGAAAATGATCTCTTCGGGTGAGCAATTCAACAGGCCGGCAACCTGTTCGCGTGCTGTTTCAACAGCTTTACGCGCACGGATACCATAGTAATGAAGGCTCGAAGGATTCCCGAATTCCATTTCAATAAATGGCCGCATGGCGGTAGCGACCTCGGGAGCGATGGGTGTCGTAGCGTTATAATCGAGGTATATGGTTTCGGGATGCATCATTGAAATCTTTTATGATTGAAAATTATGGAGACGAAACACTAAAATTATTTTATCAGAAGGAATTGCTGTCATTTAGTAGTCCTATATGCTGACAGCCTTTTTGATTTCTTTGCGTTGAATTAATTCACCGGCAATCTTCGCCGGAGCATCTACCGTTACCGGTAAACGGAAGCACACGCCTGCTTCTCTTTTTGAAAGGCTTTTGGAATACAGCCTGTCGTAATGCACAAGCGCCAGGCGGGCGATGGTATGAAAGTCACCATTGTCGAGCGCTTCCATGGCTTCGCGTGTTGCCGGCCCTCCCAGGCTATCCCTGATACGCATGATGGCATCGGAAAGTCCTTCCTGCGGCATCCCGGCATATTCATTCACCAGCCTTTCGACTCTGATTTCCACCGGGACTTCCATTACCGCAATAGGGCTTTTCATCATCGTATGGAAGAGAACTTCGGGAATATTGACACTGCCAATGGCCCTGCTTTCATCTTCCACCCATATTGTTTTGTTCAGATCGAATCCTTCCCAAACAGGATAAATATTATTTTCGAATTGTTCGGTCGAGGGTTGCTCTGGTTGTCCCAGCCCGCCAAATACTGAACCCTTGTGATTCGCAAGTGATTCAAGATCGAGTACCTGCTGTCCAAGCTTCGAAAGTTCCCTGAGTACTGCCGACTTGCCGCTGCCGGTAAGTCCTCCCAGCACCACCAGATTCGCCGGTTTAGTCAGTTGCTCGCGGATGCAGCTTCGGTAGACTTTATAGCCACCCTCGAGCAACTGCACCTCAAAACCTGACATGTGAAGCAACCAGGCCAGACTTTCGCTGCGCATCCCGCCCCGCCAGCAATGCATCAGCACTTTGCGTTCAGGTGCCAGCCGCTGGGCTTCTTCAGCATACCAGGAAAGCTTTGGACCTACAAGCTGCAAACCAAGTTTCACGGCGAAATCGCGCCCCGAGTTTTTGTAGCGGATGCCAACTCTTGCCCGCTCTTCATCCGAAAACAAAGGCAGGCTCAGCGCACCGGGAATATGGCCCTGTAAAAATTCGGAAGGTGATCGTACATCAAACACCGGAAGCACCTGGGATTGCTTCAGAAATGCATCAGCCTGGAGTTTTAGAATCATGATCCGGCAAAGGTAATGGAAATCGTTTGATGGTTTGAGGGTTTCAGGGGTTCAGGGTTTCAGGGTTTCAGAGTTTCAGAGTTTCAGGGTTTCAGAGTTTCAGGGTTTCAGGGTTTCAGAGTTTCAGGGTTTCAGGGTTTCAGGGTTTCAAAAGATCTCAAACGATTCATTTTACCAGCATTCCTGAACCTTTATATCATCATCCAGGTAAACGAGTAATTTACGTACCGGTGAGTATCCCATTTGTAACAGGATATTGCCATAAGCAATTACCTGTTCCTGGTGCTGCGGACGTGGTACACCGGTTTTGTATTCCAGTATTACCGTTTCGGCCGGGGAAAGGACCACACGGTCGGGACGATAGATGGTACCATCCGGTAGTAACAATTCGGCTTCCGAGCGCACTTCCACGCCGGGAGCAAATAAATGCGCCAGCATCGGATGCGTGATAACTGCCCTGGCTTTCTGCAGCAACGCATCCTCCTGTTCAGGTTGAATGAGTCCTTCAAAATTCATCTTTGTGTACATTTCATTCAGCTGGTCACTCGTGGTGAGACGCGAAAGCAATGTATGAACAAGATTCCCCCATTGGCGGTTGCGTGATGGATCATCCGTATCCCAAAGTGCGGGTGCTTTCCCGGCAAGCCGCAGTTTCGAACGCCAATCGACGGAGATAAACTGTTCAATCCGGAATATGTCGCCAGACTCAGTCGCCCTTTTTGAACCCCTGGGGAGTTCTTCTCCGAAAGTGTAAGCAACACGCTCCTCCTGCCAAAGACCCTTGCCGTTCAGAAATCCTTTAAATAGTGATGGCATGGAAACCACCTCCGAACTTTTCGGGGGCTGTGTGGATAGGATATATAGCCGGTCAACAGGGCGTGTCATCGCCACGTAGAGCATATTCAGCAGGTCCAGGTTGGTTTTGGCAGCTTCTGTTTCCAGTACCCCGGCATAACCGGCTTCCGCCATCTCTTTGCTGGCTTTTACCAGGGCGATGGGCAGTTTTTCCATCGATGGTTCCATTATGTCAATCCAGAGCCAGTTGCGGCTGGTTCGGGCTTCGTCGCTGGCAAAAGGAAATATAACCACCGGAAATTCCAGTCCTTTAGCCTTATGAATGGTCATGATGCGCACGGCATCCAATTGTTCAGGTACAACCACCGATAGCTCGGCCTGCTGTTCGTCCCAGTAATCGAGAAATGCCGACAGTGCCATGCCACTCTTAACGCTCTGCTTATGCACCACATCAAGAAAAAACTGAAGATAGGCATTGGGAAGTTCATTGAGCCCAAACATACGGATCAACTGTTCACACAAATCGTAAAGCGGCAGCCGTTGCAAATTGGTGGTATTAAAATCAATACTACTTTTCTTTACAAATTCATTGAAACCATCCAGCGGAATGGTGGCTTCGCCCCTGATGTTCGGCAAAACGCCCGACCATATCCTGTGCAGGTTTTCACTGCCACCTGTGCTCCATTTAGCCAGCAGGTGCATGGCTTCTAACACGGCAACCTTATCTGCCGGATTAAGGAGTAAGCGCAACAATGCTATCATCATCTTCACTTCCGGGCAGGCGGTGAGCAACAGCGATTCGGAAGACACTACAGGAATACCGGCATCTACCAGGCAATTGGCTACCAGGCTTCCGTCCTTTCTGGACCGCGTAAGCACTACAATATCATTCAGCGCATAATTATCTTTTGCTGACAGTGATCGCACCAGTTCAAGGGTGCGCTTCAGCATGCAGTCTGCAACTTTTTCGTCGTCGGGGCCCTTCCCGATAAATTCGAGGCTTACATATCCTCCTGCTGCCTTGCTCTTGGGTATTTGTCGCGCATGATCGTATACACGCTGCAAATCGCCATTGAGTATGGTGGCGGCATGGTCGAAAAAATCGTTGTTAAAGTTTACGATACCTTGCTGAGAGCGATAATTGGTATCCAGCAACTTTTCCTTATAGTTCTGCCTGAGCATGGTTTCCCTTTGGCGGAGAACTTCATCGTCAGGCAAATTATCAATTGACGGAAGATTCACAAACTGCTCGACATAGCCGCCACGCCATCGGTATATGGCCTGTTTACCGTCGCCTACGATCAGGTTGAAATAGCCCGATGCCAGGGAATTCTCCAGCAATGGCAACAGGTTCATCCATTGCAGGCGTGATGTATCCTGAAATTCGTCGATCAGATAGTGATGAAATTTTTCGCCCAGACGCTCGTAAATAAAGGGAACAGGCTCATTCATCACAATTTCAGCGATGCGTTTGTTAAATTCGGAGATGTGAACAATATTGGTTTCGGTGCGTATCTGAGCTATTTCCTTTTCCATTTCACTGAGCAATGCCAGCGGATAAAGTTTAAAAACCAGCATACCAAATAATTTGTAGCGCTGCAGGTTGGACCCGCTTGCATATTCGGTAATAGAAAGATAGAAATCACCCAGCGCTTCCTGGATTCCCTGGATGGCCATAACCTGGTCTGCCTCAGTTTTGGCTGTGTACCAGCAATCCTCTTCCACTGTTTTGGTTACCCTGGTATTGGGCGCGAGCTTATCCATGCGGCCGGCGGCCAGGTTGGCGAAATAATTGCCTATCCCCGATTTACCATAATAAAAAGAATTGAGGTCGATCCCGCTCGACTGGATCAGGCGTGTGGCTTCAAGGGCAATAGCTGTGACGTGTTTCTCGAAAGCACGCCTAAAGCTTATCATCGTCTTTTCGGCTCCCGAAAATACATCCAGTGAAAGATCCTTCAGCTTTTCTGCCTGTAGCATCCCCTGCTCATCAAACAGAAGCTTGCCGATCAATGCCAGGTCGCGTTCGATGTTCCAGCCTTTCTCGCTGTCGGTCATACTCTCGGTATATTCTATCAGCACATCGGTGAGTTGCTTGTCGCTGCCAACACGCGCGATCAGCCTGTCGATGGCCTGGGTAAGCAGCCGGGAACTGTTCATCTCCACCTCGAAATTAAGCGGCAGCTTCAGGTCACGAGCGAAGGTACGGATGATGCGGTTTACAAAACTATCGATGGTGGCTATGGCAAAATCGGAATAATTGTGCAGGATACGCGTGAGGATAAGCCGTGCATTATGGCTTAGCTCTTCAGCCGTTTGACCGGTAGTTTCACAAAGATCCGGGAGCATTGATTTTACAGTTGCCGTATCCTTGAAGGTAACCGGATCGGCCAGTTGCCGCAGGTTGGTAAGGATACGCTGCTTCATTTCGTTGGCGGCCTTGTTGGTAAAGGTAACGGCCAGAATGTGACTGAAGGTGTCGGGCCGGGTAAGCGCCAGAATAATGTACTCTCTTACGAGCGAATAGGTTTTACCCGATCCGGCTGATGATTTGTAGACAACAAAGTTCATTTTTTATATAAAGTGCCTAGAGTGCCTAAAGTGCCTAAATTGCCTAGAGTTAGCGCATTTATGGTTGTCCAGACTATTGTAAAATTAATATCGGTTTTGATTTTGTTCATTCTGCTTATTGCCTGAAAAAAGTGCCTGGAGTTGGTTTTCTAATATTGCTTCTTTTATAATAATGTGCACGTTTTTTAATATTGGATATTATGCCTCTTTACCTAATGCCTTTTGCCATTTAACTTTTAACTTTTAGTTACACTTTAGCCTTTAACTATTGCCTGTTCAGGTTTTCAATAATAATGCCTCTCACCTTTTCCGCCATTACGTTAGAGTCCATTCCCGGAAAAACATCCGGGATCAGTGCTGGTGATATGATCACTTCCACGCTGGCTGACCTGATGATGATGCTTCCTTTGGGCATTATATCCATGGAGCCCTTGATGGTTACGGGCACAATGGGAACCCTGGCTTTCATGGCCAGTTTAAGGCTCCCCGGCTTAAAAGGTCCTACCGTTCCGTCAGCACTGCGTGTACCTTCAGGAAATATGACCAGCGAATGTCCTGCTTTTAAACTTTCAGCTGCCTGGTTGAGCGCTGTTAAAGATTGCCGCGGATCTTTTCTGTCGATAAATACGCAGCCGATATACTTCATCCAGCGTCCAAAAGAAGGAACCTTCATTAATTCCAGTTTTGCGATAAAACCTTTATCCCTGGGCACAAATCCGATTAAGATAGGTATATCAAAATTGCTCTGATGATTTGAAATAAAAAGCACGCCTCCCTCCTTTGGGATGTTTTCGATACCCGTCACTTTTATCTTCGATCCATTAAACCCTATGGCAGACCGCGCCCAGTTTTGTGCAATGGCATGCGCACAGGCATCCCGTTCGGCAGTTTTATGCTGCCTGGCCAGCCTCATCATCCTGAATCTGGGTATAAGCATGCATAGCCACAGGTATCCAAACCAATTAATTGTTTTTATCACGCCTCTTCTTTTGTTAAAAATATTTCCTCAAAAGCCTCGATCAGCAGTTTCACTTCATTCACCGTATTATAATGAACCATGCTCACCCTAATAACACCATCTTCCTCCTCTAATCCAAGATCATGAATGATTTTTTTGGCATAGAAATCACCGAAGCGGATACCGATGCGAAACTTGTCGACCTGTGCAACAACTTCCGAACTCATGAATTTGTTGTGAATAAATGAAATGACCGGAACGCGTTTTTCTTTGTCACCACTGTTGTAACCGATGATCCTGATACCGCTTTTTGTTTTCAGATAGTCAATCAAAATATTGGCAAGGAGTTGTTCATGATCTGCTATCAACTCGAAACTCTTGCGAAGCTTAGTCCTCACAGGCAAGTCAGTTGCCTCCGGAAAATGGTGATCGTGCAGCAAAATGAAATAGGCTGTAATACCTTGCGTCCCATAAGTGAGTTCGTAATTGAAATTGCCTGGCTGAAATTTATATGGCACCTCCGCTTTTGTGATGAAAAAATGGTTGATACCATCCATTTCCTTCAGCAGGCTAAGTTTGCCATAAAGCATCGCAAGATGCGGGCCGAAAAATTTATAGCAGCTGCATACATAAAAATCGACGTCCATCTGCCGCACATCGATAAGCCGGTGCGGGGCATAAGCCACACCATCGACGCAGATGAGTGCACCTGCATGATGCACCACCTTAGCAATTTCACGAACAGGATTAATGGTTCCCAGGATATTTGAAGCATGTACCATGGCAACAAGCCTGGTTCTTTCTGTCAGCAGAACTTTAAGATCAGCAATATCAAACTCCAGTGTTTTAGGATTCAGTTGCCAGATTTTAACAATGATGCCCTTTTCCTGTAAATCCTGCCAGCACGACACATTAGCCTCATGATCAGAGTTGGTCACAACCACCTCATCACCCGGCTGCCACTGCCTGCTGATGCAAATGCTTAAAATCCTCAGTAACATGGTGGACGAAGCGCCAACTACTATTTCTTCATTTTTTGCGGCATTGAGAAATCCGGCCAGTGCACTGATTGATGCATTGAGCCTGTTACCTGCAATAACTGAAAATTCATATGAAGCACCTAACTGAACATTGGAATGAACAAGGTAATTGCTGATTTTGTCCACCACCGGGCCAAGAATCTGTGAGCCCCCTGCGTTGTCTAAAAACACAAAATCATGCTTCAATCCGGGGAATTGATTTCTTACAAAACCAAGATCCAGTTGAGTAGCTGAGGAAGTTATATGCTCCATGGAATTATCTAATTGTGAAAGGCTTGTTGACTTTCCGGTAAAAAAATGAAAGTTTATACCGGATCTTCCGATTGTCTTCAGAAAATATGGTATTTATGGCCGATAAAGATATGGAACAAAGCGAAACAAATGTGCCTGAAGGTATATAAACCTTTGAAATGCCTCACCGGCTCCTATACGATCTTGTTTTTAATTTCTGATGAAGCTGATGGCTGAAAAATTTAATCTTTGCGTAGCATCTGATTTATACGCAAATTTGTCAAAAAAACGCCCTCATGACCGGAACACGTTTAAAACTGATCTTTCTTTTTCTTTCTGCATTAGGAATTTCCCATTCATATGCCTGCACCAATTTCATTGTTACCAAAGGTGCGAGCAAGGATGGCTCAGTAATGATCACCTATGCAGCCGATTCACATACCCGCTATGGGGCTATTTCATTTTATCCGGCTACTGATCATAAACCCGGGGATATGTGCGACCTGTTTCATTATGAAAGCAGCAAATTTATGGGCAAAATTCCTGAGGTAGCCCATACTTATTCGGTGATCCAGTTTATGAACGAACACCAGGTGGCCATTGGAGAAACCACTTTCGGCGGGCTCGATTCGCTGGGGAAACAGCGTGGAGCCGTCCTCGATTACGGATCACTCATGCGCGTGGGCCTTCAGCGTTCAAAAACCGCCAGGGAGATGATCAAAGTGATGACAGAACTGGTCGAACAATATGGCTATGCTTCGGGCGGGGAATCTTTTTCGATATCCGATGCCAACGAAGCCTGGATCATGGAAATCATCGGTAAAGGAAATTATGAAAAAGGAGCTGTCTGGGTTGCACGGCTGATTCCTGACGGCTATGTGAGCGGGCATGCCAACCAGGCGCGTATAACCACATTTCCATTCCAGAAATCCAACAACTGGAATGATCTGAAACAAACCGTTTACCATTCATCTGATGTGATCACTTTTGCCAAAAATCACGGGTTCTATAAAGGAAAGGATGTTGATTTTAGTTTCTCAGATGTATTTAACCCCTTAAATTTTGGCGGTGCCCGCGCCTGCGATGCAAGGGTGTGGTCATTTTTCAGGGATGTGAATAAAGCCATTCGCGATAACCCTGCCTATACAGAATATGCTAAAGGACGATTTTCATATGATGCCAAATGCCTTGATGCAAGCCCAAATCCTAATGGGTTTGTATCAAACCGACTGCCATTATGGGTGAAAGCTGATTCCCCAGTAACCCTTCGGCAGGTGATGACTGCTATGCGGAATCATTATGAGGATACGCCACTTGATATGCGTTACGATGCCGGCGCAGGTCCTTTCCATTCGCCTTATCGCTGGCGTCCCATGGAATTTGAGGTCGACAGTGTGAAGTATCTCAATGAAAGGGCTGTGGCTACACAACAAACCGGGTATAGTTTCGTGGCTCAGTCGCGGAGTTGGTTACCAGCCCCTGTTGGTGGAATCTACTGGTTTGGCGTTGATGATGCCGACGGATGTGTATATGCACCCATGTATTGTGGCATCACTGAAGTTCCACATAGTTATGCGCTTGGCAACGGGAGCATGATAACATGGTCAGCAACCTCCGCATTCTGGACTTTCAGCCAGGTAACCAATCTTGCTTATTCCCGCTACGACCTTATTCATCCTGAAATTAAAAAGTACCAGGCTGCACTGGAAACACGCTTTATAAGAGAGACAGATTCCATTGCCGCCCTCACCCCTGCCCTTTACGCAGGTAATCCTTCTGCTACGCTGGCTTCCTTAACGGCATATTCGAAAAATACCGGTAATCAACTCGTAAGCGACTGGACGAACTTTTATCATTACCTCTTTATGAAATATACCGATGGCAATGTGAAACAATCCGAAGGGATGAAACTTCTTGATAACGGGAACGGAAAAGGCATCCCGAAAAAGCCGTCGCAACCGGGCTATGGTAAAGACTGGGAGCACAAGACCGTCGAGGGAACAGGTGACAGGTTAAAAGTGATGTAGAACAAATAAGCATTTGTTCAGCACGTTTTTAAAGGCTATCCCGAACAGGAATCTGTAAATTCAAAAGGTGTGATGCAGTTATGCGCCTGTTCTATCTATGAGCCCTGCAAATTCAGGCTTGCACTGTCGATCATCGTCACCCATTTTCCCATCTTTTTCTGAATGATCTTAAAGTGATGCTGGTCCTCGGGGGTTGTAAAAGAAATGGCCTCACCAGGCGCCTCTGCACGGCCTGTTCTGCCGATGCGGTGAATATAATCTTTTGGTGAACGGGGTAAGTCATAATTGATCACGAAAGGCAGAAACTTAATGTCGATACCGCGGGATATCAGATCGGTAGCAACCAACACCTGCAGTTCACCTGACCTGAATTTGGCCAAAGCTTCTGTTCGCGCTTCCTGGCTTTTTTTGCTGTGCATCGCCGTGGCATCTATGCCGTTTTTCCGGAGTTTATCTGCGACATTATCAGCCTTATAGACAGAAGAAGTAAAAACCAAAACCTGTTTTAAGTCATTATGTCTGATCAGATAACGCAACAACGGACCTTTTTTATCCTCAGGCACAAAATAAGCCAGTTGTGTGATAAGGTCTATACTATCATCTTCAGGCTCCATCTTGATGACCAAAGGATCGTGCAATAAAATCCTGGTAATATGATTAACATCTTCACTCAGTGTTGCAGAAAACAACAGATTTTGACGCTTCTCCGGCAATAGTGCAAAGATGCGGTTCATCTCTTCCTGGAAGCCCAGGTTCAGCATTTTATCAGCTTCATCCAGCACCAGCGTTTCAATCCCTGTTAGGTGCACCGCTTTTGATTCTACTAATTCCAGTAACCTTCCCGGTGTAGCTATCAGGATATTCACGCCTTGTAAAGCCATCATCTGCGGATTAACGGAAACACCACCAAAAACTGCGAGTGTTTTGATGGTCTGTGGAAGCGCCATCCCAAACATCTGAAATACCTCCCTTACCTGCACGGCAAGTTCGCGTGTTGGCACCAATACCAAAACATCGACATACCTGTTCCTGGAAGCTGCATGCTCCTGGAGATTCATTAACAGCGGCAACACATAACCAGCTGTTTTGCCCGAGCCTGTGGGGGCAATGCCTAAAACATCCCTTCCCTTTAAAATGGCAGGTATAACCTCATGCTGAATAGGATATGGCGCTGTGTAATTTTGACCAGCCAGTGCTTTTAATAAAGCGGAAGATAAACCTAATGAAGAAAAAGACATGATCGTGTGTGCTTATATAAGATGATATGCTACTTTAATTAACCAGCAATTGGTAATTCTGAGAGATATAGTCTTTTGCAATGCGCTTTAAGTCTTCGGCAGTATTGGCAATCAGCTGAAGATCTGATGGAAATTGCACAGGTTTAAAGCCCATCAGCTTGCGCGTTTTTTCGCTCATAGCCGCCATATCACCTGAAGCCTGCGCAAAACGGTGATCAAAGACCGATTCGGTGGTGATGTTTTGTGTCCTTACCAACTGTCCGTTGCGGTTATCATAAAAGTCGATGGTTCCTGAAACCAAAGCCCGTTTTTCCATCTGATTCTCTTTCACATGACACTTTAGTGTTTTGTACTTTTTAATCTTGATGTCGTTACCCAGCGAGTCTCTTCTCACATTTCCCTTTGCATCCATTACATACTGAAAGCCGTCGTCCACCGTTTTCTCATCGTCGTAAATCAATTCACGCACGGATTCGGGTTTCAGTTCAATTGCTTTCAGGTTCAGGAATATCGTGAAATCATAAAATGCATTTTTATCTTCATAGGTATAAAAGCTCAGCCATTGCCGGTTTAAACTCTGAAGGGATATTTTAAGCAGATCATCTTCAAAATCCTGCGGTACCATGATGCGCGAAAGGTTCTGAAATCTGAATAATATATTGTTCGTACCTCGGTTCAAAGCTTCTGTAATTTTCAGATCAAGGTCTTTGTAGTTAGGATAATATCCCCTGGCACGTGTTAATTCGGAAAAAGCCTGGCGGGCACTCAGGCGGTCGCTGTTCCTGAGCAGTTCTGTTCCGTGGGCATAAAAATAATCAGCAGCTTTCAGTTTTGAAGCTGCTATTTCAGCGTTGTAATCGAAATGTCGGAAATCAATTTTGCTTAAAACCTGACCCGGCAAACGCTCTACACGTTCCTGGCGGTTGGTCAGAGAGGTCAGCCGGTTCAGGACTTCGTCCCAGATATCAGGCTGACCGCTTAACTTTAGTCGGTTGATGGCATCCTGATCAACGGTATTGGCAAGTGAATAGGCTCTTTTCAGAATGTCAGTTTCTTCCTGGTTGTCGGGCGATTTCATCAATGCCTTGATCGATTTAGGAATTGCTTCATCGTAATCTCCGCGCTGGAGTTTTTTTTTCGAGCTGACGCAGGAGAAGAGAAGCAACGTGCAAATGGTAAAAAGTGTAAAATTTCGGATCATAATTCAGCTATTTAGGCGTGAAATTACTGAAAATATTTGAGGAAATTTTGTTCTCATTATTTTGCAAGTGCAATATTATTGCCTTACCAATGCTCACCTGCAAAGGCACAGTTTCCAATCCGGTAAGGAATATGCGGTCAGATTAACTTCCCAAAAAAAAGGTCCCGCTACCAAACGGGACCTAACAAACTATTTACTAACCCATGAACAATCGTAAGACGATCTTTTCAGGCTGATGTTACAACACACAGAAAAATGTTTTATGCTTAAACAGAAAAAGGCTGCAGGATAATGTGCCTGGAGCTCCCGGAGTAACAGGAGTTGAAGCGATTATGGCAATTTGCGCTGCTTGCGAAAAAATTCGCGCAGCCGGTCGAACTCCTTGCGATAGAAAATACCAATGCCTTGTGTGTAAGGCGCGTAGTTGCTCAGATAATCGATATTAACGTTGGAGCGGTTAAAGAATTTAAGTCGAAACTGGCCATCGGGCGTAATCTTCCATTCAGCATTAACATCGCCGACGATTTTGCTGGTATTTGAATTATTGCCGGCTAATGAGGTGTTATTATTTGTGGCAACACTTCCATCAATCGTTAAACGGTCGTTGAACAACTGGGTTGAAAGTGCAACCTCCAGTTCTTCAGCGGAGAGCTTGTCGGCAGGAGAGTATCTGACACCAACATCAAAAGCCCTGCTGATCTGGGATAGCTGGTTGCTGAGCTGGCTGGATAACATATCAAAAGAGGACGCTCCCAAACTGTTAGCAAGACTGGTATTTTCGGTCGAGAAGCTGAAACTGTTCAAGGCCAGGATTGAGATCATCTGCCGGTTCATCTCAGCCATGTTATTTGTATCAATGGCTATATATACCAGCCGTCTCGTGGCGTCATCCACATTGGGCAGGCGAAACTTGAATGATATATCGGGGTTCATCAGGCTGTTCTCCATCGTGAGGATACATTCGACCTGTGTGCGCTTCTGGGCGGAAGATTCGCCTGCTCCCGCCATTGGGATTCCGCTGAGTGAGACTTTGGTTTTGTACAAAGCAGTAATATCAACATCTGCATTGTATGGATCGCCCGACCAGGTAATTGTGCTCCCTTTCGCAATTTCGAATGTGCGGTTGATTACTTTCTGCAAGGAGAACAGGAATGTGCCCCGCTCCATGGTGTATCTGCCCCGCATCGTGAAATCGCTGTTTTTATCGATGCCCAGGTTCATCTTCCCCTCACCGCTGACTTTGATATCGCCCATCTGGTTGGGCAGAAAAAACTGAATATTGGCATCCTTGGTTACATCAAAACTGAGGTTCATGGTGATGCCTCCGAAATCTTCGAACTGGCCTGCCTTTGAACTTGTGGTGTCGTTTCTGTTGACAAATTCGATGAAATTCTGCTGGGAAACACTCACGCTGGAGCTATAAGGAAGGTAGATATTGGTTCCTTTATCCGTACGCATGGCAATGTTTATTTCCAGGTTATTCACCGGACCTTTGATATCCATGGTCCCTGTTCCAAATGCATCTCCATAGAACAATCCATTCATTGCCCGGGTGGTACTAAGTCCTGCAATTTTATGCGCATCTATGGATATATCGAGCTTCCATTTGCTGAAATTCTCATGATAAATCTTTCCGGAAGCTATGGCGGAGTTGCCCAGTGTATCGTAAACAGTAACATTGTCAAACCACATCAGATCTTTCTTGAAATTAAAGTCAGTAGCTAACGAATAAGTCACATTGGTATAATCTACTTTAAACTCTGTACGCATCAGTTTTACACTGCCCAGCAGCACAGGATCTGAAAGATCTCCCAGAAGCTGCAATGAACCAGTTGCCATACCTTTTAAATTGGAAAAAAGTCCTGTGAAGAATGGTGACAACGTGCTGATTTTATAATTCACCAGCGTTGCATTGATATCGAAATTATCTTTTTTGCGGTTGGGATAAAAGAATCCTTTGGCCAGCAATGTCTCACTGGTGCCCACGTTGCCAGTATTTAAAATGCGACTGTCAATGACGATGGCATCCCGGGTATGATCCCATGAGCTCTTCAGGGTGAAATCGCCAAGCTTTTCCTTGTTAAAACAGAAATTCTTTACAACCAGGTCGGCAAGATAGTTTGGCACATCGTAGATCCCCGATACATTGAGCGTACCATTCATGAATCCGTCGAAATCAACACCTGTTGTCCGCAACAGTAAATCCAGGTATGAGATATTGAAACGGTCGAAGGTGAATGTTAATTTATCGAGCGGATCTTCAGAAATGCTTCCATTGGCCAGCATACCCTGGTTATGACCATTGATCTGAAAATTTTTCACATACACCGAAGTGGTATCAATGAGGATAGAATTTCCGGCATCCACAGTCCATAGGGAATCATTAATGATCACCTTTGCTTCATTCACCTTCACCATAATGGCCGGGTAGCGGGCGAACACCGCTGTGCCTTTTATATCAGCCTTATTGTGATCTGCTTTGCTAAAATCATCCCAGCCAATGTTATACGCTATACTATCTGCCTGAACTTTGAACAGGAGCGCCACCTGTTCAATTCGGGGAGCCGCGGTATCGCCCATCAGTATCCTTGAACAACCGGTTTTCAGCATAAAGGAATTATTTTGGGTACTCCCCTCGGCATACCAGTTAAGGAAGGATTTTCCACTGTATACGATCAACGGAGAACTTCCATCGAGTTTTACTTTAGCTGTGTTTGAATCAAAGCTGCCCGATATGCGTGTCTTGTTGTCGAGTTTTAAGGCAGGCAGGAATATCTCCGTAAGGGACTTTGTATTTTTAAGATTGATGACGTAGTCGAACTTACGATTCTCCATGAGTGTCGATTTCGTTGCAAATTGACTAAACCGCAATGACGGCAGGTATTTGTCGAAAACATTATTGAGGTAATGGAAGAAATCGTCGAAGGTATACTGACCCTTAAATTCGGCATCTACGAAATCAGATGCCAGCGAAAGATTCTTCGTTTGCGCCTGGTCAACATCTATCTTCAGCAGGAACTGCTTCATGTGATATGCTTTACCATTCTCGGTATAGGTAGTGCTGTCGAGCAGCAGGAAGCCAAGCATATCATCAATCTTGTCGCCTGTAAAATTGCAGTGAATGATTGTCGAAATCTTGGAGAGTGAATCGCGCTTCCATAAATGGAGTCCGGTAAGCATGGCATTATCGATGCGGGCATTGAAATTAAATTCCGGCATCTCCTTTGTATAGTCAATCAATCCGGCAAAATCAAGGTGTATCAGGTTATCGGTCAATTTTAGCGATCCGTCAAAAGTCTTCTTAACCAGCCGCCCGTTTATGGCTGCTTTATCAAAATTATTACCATAAAAATCTATTGAATCAGCTGTTCCGATAATGTCAAGATCGACCGTCTCCGCAGTTATTCCTTTGCCCTTTATTTCAATATTCAGGCTGGTTTTTCCGGCATATTGCTCCATATCCAATAATTTCCCGACATCAAAATGATGAGCCATGAGGTGCCCGTCGTATTCAACCAGGCCGGTTTCAGCATTATCTTTTAACAGAAGGTCGGTTTTCAGGTCGCCGGCATCGGTATTAAAATTGGCATCAGCAACAAAATCGTTGTAGAATCCCGTAAAAATACCCTCCACTTTTATTTTCCCAAGTTCGTCCAGCTGGGTTGGTAGTACAAGTTTATTCACCACCGAGTCGCCAGGTAAGCGGAAAGATGCAAGATCTGCACTGCTTGTGGTAAACGCTTTGATTTTAAGTTGAATGAAAGTCTCCTCTACATCTGGCAATCCTTTGAGGCTTATATTCCCAACGAACCTGGTTATTTTACCGAATGCAAGGTTAAGATCCTTTGCTTTAAGTGAACTCACCGGACCAGTAACAGTGCCTGACAGTTTAATTTCATCATCCATGCCTTCCAATGCGGGAGCAAAATAGGAAATATCCTGCAGGTTAAGCACCGAAGGCCTGATATCGATGGCCATATTTACACTATCGACAAAATCGAGCAATCCACCGTAATTAGGATAACTTAACAGGAGATCAAGGGAAAGGTTACTATTGTTGGTCACCAGGGCCATGTTGGTCATGCGAAGACTCCGGGAACACAGCTGTACACCGGCTGCAAGATTATGCACAATGAGACCGGATAGTTCATTGCAGGAGAGATGCTTTATATTTCCATTGATGGTGTCACCTGCTTTCGATAACCTGTCAATAATCAAATCAAGATTTGAGATGTCAATATTACTGTAGTCCATGCCCTTCCCGACCGGTTGCATATAGCGCTGGTCCTGGTACAGAAAATGACTCTGTTTCATGCTCAGAAGCTGCAGCTCGACATTCCAGGGTCGTGATGGATTAACATGGGTAGTATCTGTGGAAGTGAAATAATCCACCAGGAACTGAAGGTTCATCACACTGTCAGCCTTGTAGATCACAAGATCTACATTAGCCTTGTGGAGAGAGAGTTCTTTAATGATGATCTTTCTCTGGTAAAAATTGATCTTGCTGAAATCGAAATCCAGCCTGGCGATATTCAGCAGATTCTTATGGTGAAGGTCCTCTACAGCAACATTTTCCAGCACTACATGAAAGAACCATGAAATATCGATACCTCCGACATCAACTTTTGTTTTAAGTTCTTTCGAGAGGTAGGTGGTTATTCTCCGGGCAATATAGTTCTGAACTGCACTGGTACGTAAGGTAGCATACAAAAATGGAGGCAGCAACATAATCACCACCAAAACAGAAATCAGTATTTTATACCTTTTTTTGATACTTTTGCGCTTTAGCTTAATCTAACATTTATGCCCGTCAATATACTTGGAATCGAATCGTCATGCGACGATACCTCTGCAGCTATCATTACGAATAACCAAATCCGCGCCAACATCATTGCCAGCCAGGATGTTCATCGCAGTTTTGGCGGTGTGGTGCCCGAACTGGCTTCGCGTGCACACCAGCAAAATATAATCCCGGTTATTGATCAGGCACTCAAACATGCAAATATAGACAAAAAACACCTCCACGCCGTGGCATTCACGCGTGGACCGGGATTATTGGGTTCACTCCTTGTGGGTGTTTCATTCGCCAAGGCATTTGCGTTCGCCTTGAATATCCCCCTCATCGAAGTTGACCATATGCAGGCACACATCCTGGCACATTTCATCCAGAATGATGCAGGCGACAAGCCAATGCCTGAGTTTCCCTTTCTCTGTCTTACCGTATCGGGCGGACATACTCAGATCGTATTGGTGAAGGATTATTTTGAAATGCAGGTGATAGGCCAAACCATCGATGACGCTGCAGGGGAAGCCTTCGATAAAGCAGCCAAGATACTAGGTTTGCCTTACCCCGGCGGTCCGCTCATCGACCTGCATGCAAAGACTGGCAACCCTGATGCATTTACATTCGCCCGGCCCCAGGTTGCCGGCCTCGATTTCAGTTTCAGCGGATTAAAAACTTCCTTTTTGTATTTCATGCGCGACAGGCTCCGTGAGTCCCCGACTTTTGACACCGACCATCTGGATGACCTTTGTGCATCCATGCAACAAGCCATCGTAAATGCATTAATGGAAAAACTCCAGTTGGCAGTTAAGCAAACAGGGGCCAAGGATATAGCCATAGCAGGAGGTGTTTCTGCTAACTCAGGATTGAGGCAAGCTATGCTACAACTGCAGGAAACCTCAGGATGCAGGGTTTTTATACCAAAAATGGAATATAGCACAGATAACGCCGCTATGATCGCCATAGCCGGTTATTATAAATACCTGCGAAAAGATTTTGGAAAGCTTTCAGATGTGCCTTACTCCAGGGCCGGGAATGGCACTATTTATCAGGCTCAAGCTCCTGGAAGCCCTCCCCGTTTGAATTTCTGACACGGCGAAGCTCAGGATCATAATGCATATAAAGTAGCGGGACCATGTCGTTGGGCATCTGAAGCCGTATAAATTCGTTCATCAGATAGTCCACAAGGTAATCTCCGTATTTTTTCCCGCTTTGTCGGGCCAGCTCATATACATCATTCATCGTTAGCGTATCAATGTGAAGCTGATAACCCGGATCTCCGGTTTCGGGCATCAGATTCAGCCCCGTTTTCACAGCATCGCGGGCAACGCTGCTGGCAAAAAACAGTTTTTTAACATTCACCGAATCGGGATTCAATTCCGTAAACTCAAGCCAACTGCTAAGGCGTATGGTATTCAGCGAAAGACCGGAAGGATAATTGCTTCCATCCCCTCCCATTCCGCTTAAAGATGCTGAACCGGTGGTATCGCGAGATTCCTCCATCTGCAGTTGTGCCACATTTATGATATAGGCCGGCGGCCCTGCCAGCTTAAAAGAATCGCGTGATTCCTGCGCATAAACATCGAACCCAGCCGACAAGAGGCGATCAATAATGTTATTCATATAATCCTCTATGAATGCGGAATCTGAAATGTACTGCAGATATGAACTCCTGTAAAAAGATACAGAGTCCTTTTCTGCTTCGCTCATCTGATCCGATAAATCGAGGCGCATATGATT
>JBBRRV010000024.1:0-29341 GCA_038246075.1 Bacteroidales bacterium | reverse complement strand
ATAGTAAGCCTTGACCTTTTGGTTCTTTTGTGTTAAGACAAAAGAACAAGAAAAAAAATAAAAAAACAGAATATAAACTTGTGCTTTCTTTTTCCAGCACATCAAAATAATATTTAGCCAATATTTAAGGGTATTCAACTGTCAGAAAAAAGTTATCAATAAAATCAAAGCTGATATTTTTACAGAATTATGAGCCTTTGTTAAAAGTCAATTTTAAATAAATCATCCAATTAAATCTTTTTTACGAACCTACAGTTAATATCTTTGTTGTTTTATAAAAGATAATCCTTGAATAACCAGATTATAAAAAATATATTTCCTGTAACAGGAATGGCGTGTGCCGCATGTGCCGGCAGTGTTGAAAGCATGATTGCTTCACTGCCCGGAGTTTCCGGTGCTTCCGTGAATTATGCAGGAGCAAATGTTCATGTTGCCTACGATCCCGAAACAGTAACACCGTCCGATTTCGTAAAAGCCGTCGAATCCATTGGGTATGGACTTATTATAGAAGAGGAAAACCTGGATGAGAAGCTCGCGGATATTGAATTTAAACATTTTCATGAGCTAAGACGTAAACTCTGGATAGCAGGAATTTTCACATTGCCGGTTTTTATTTTGTCCATGTTTCATATTATCCATCTTGAATATATGAACTGGATTTTGTTGTCTTTATCACTTCCTGTTATTGTGTTTTCGGGCTCTGAATTCTATCTCAATGCTTGGAAACAGGCACACCATCGCATGGTAAATATGGATACACTGGTTGCACTCAGTACCGGTATTGCATTTATTTTCAGCGTGTTGAATACAATTATTCCCGGCATATTTCTTCGCGCCGGTTTGCAACCTCATGTTTATTACGAATCGGCAACTGTAATTATCGCGTTTATTCTCACAGGGAAGTTTCTCGAAGAACGCTCTAAAAGCAAAGCTTCCTCAGTGATCCGCAGCCTGATGGGTCTGCAGCCTAAAAATCTTACCGTAACCCGCGATGGAGCAGAAATGGAGTTGCCCCTACCGATGGTATCGCCAGGTGATGAGGTTATGATCCGCCCGGGCGACAGAATTCCTGTTGATGGTGTTGTTCTAAACGGTGATTCCTATATTGATGAAAGTATGATTTCGGGTGAGCCACTGCCAGTTTTTAAAACCAAAGGAGCAAATGTTTTTGCAGGAACATTGAATAAGAATGGAAACCTCGTGATTACAGCTTCCAAAACTGGCAAAAATACTCTGTTAGCTGGTATTATTGCTATGGTGCAGGAAGCGCAATCGGCAAAACCACCCATTCAGAAACTGGCTGACAAAATTGCCTCTGTTTTTGTGCCAATAGTTCTGGCAATTGCCGCTATTACTTTTATTATCTGGTGGATTTTCGGGCCTCAGCCTTCGGTTACATTCGCATTTCTTACCACAATCAGTGTTCTGATCATTGCTTGTCCGTGTGCACTTGGTCTTGCCACGCCCACAGCACTTATGGCGGGAATTGGCAGAGGAGCTTCGCAGGGAATCCTGATACGCAATGCATCAGCTCTCGAAACAGCGTGTAAAATAAATGCGGTAATATTTGATAAAACAGGAACACTCACAACAGGAAAAGCAGTTGTAACAAAAATCAACTGGTTAAAGGATGATGAGATTTTAAAACAAATCCTGTTTTCGCTCGAAAAACGCTCGGGTCATCCTTTGGCATATGCAATTGCTTCACTTTTTGAAGGCTTACCTATGCTCCCTGTCGAAAATTTTGAAGATATTACCGGAAAAGGTGTCAAAGGCAAATACCTTAATTATAGCTGCCTGGTCGGGAACAAAACGCTTATGGACGAAAACGGGATACTTCTTCCCGAAGGATCCGGCGACGAAAACTCAGTCTTTTTTGCATGTAATCATGAAATCGCCGCCAGCTTTTCCATAGAAGATACATTGAGAGAAAGCACGCTGGAGGCGGTACAAAATTTAAAAAAAGAAGGAATCGAAGTATATATGCTCACTGGCGACAAGGAAGAAACTGCATCAGTTATGGCTGAGAAAGCCGGAATCGATAAGTATTTTGCAGGTGTGCTTCCTGCGGATAAAAACCTTTTTGTTAAAGATCTGCGACAAAAAGGGTTTAAAGTCGCCATGGTAGGCGACGGCATAAATGATTCAGCGGCAATGGCCGAAGCCGATCTTGGAATTGCTATGGCTACAGGATCGGATATAGCTATTGATAGTGCAGGAATCATTATTATGCAAGGCGATCTGAGAGTAGTTGCGCAAGCCATCCGCCTATCGAAAGCAACGGTTCGCATCATCAGGCAGAATTTCTTCTGGGCGTTTTTCTACAATGTAATCGCTATTCCAATTGCTGCCGGTGCGCTTTATCCAGCCACAGGATTTCTTTTAAGCCCGATGATTGCCGGAGCTGCTATGGCCATGAGTTCGGTGACTGTAGTACTTAATAGTTTGAGGTTGAAAAGAATAGAGTTAATGGGGAATAGTTAATGGAAAATAGGTAATGGAAAACCGTTAAAAGAAGATAGTCAAACAATTATCATAAAGTTGTCAATAGAATCAATCTCATCAATCCCATCAATCCCATCAATCCCATCAATCCCATCAATCAATCTCATCAATCCCATCAATCTCATCAATCTCATCAATCCCATCAATCCCATCAATCTCCTCAATCTCATCAATCTCCTTTAGTCTACTTCAATCTACTTCCATGTACTTCAATTTGAACATAAATTTGCCCGGCAAAAGTAAAACTCTTTCGCTTCATCAGTCAACAAATTATTTGCGCAACCTACTTTACAATGAATAGTTCTCCCGGACCCTCAAATGTGAAAAGGTTTTTAAAGAATTTGTGCGATTTGTCGGGATAGTATACCTTCAACCTGGGGGCATTCAATAATTTTAATATGGCTTCCGGGCTGGTGCGGTCCTTTACATACCAGATCCGCAGAACAGGCATATCTTCACTGAACATAGTCTGGAATCTGACAACGCCATTATCGTTGGAAGAATGGCTGAGCAAGAAAGGAATCCATTCCTTGTATTCGGGTACCATGGCCTGGGGAAATGCCAGCTGACAAATGGCCAGACCTGCCGCCGGAATGCTGTCGAATCCATTGAATGACACATCAACTGGCTCATAAACGGCTTTCATAAATTGCATCAGCGTGATCTTTGCGTCAGCATTTTTCAGATAGGCCAGCGCAAAATGAGCCTTCTGCATCCCCATGGATTGTGTCGGTAAAGTCCTTTCTCCCTTTTGTTCGATGAGCTGTCTGATGCGACCGGATGAAACCTGTGCCGGGTCATAGTACAAATTTGCCTTCACAGGCTCACCAAAAGATGTAGACATCCCCAGGATACCCTTTTCCGACCTCAAGATTTCAAGTAGCATCATCTCGTCGTTCGTATCAAAGAAATTATTGATTCCGGCTTCAAGCATGGCAACCCCGGTGAGCGAAGGAGGCGGATCATTTAACAATACCGACACGGGCGTAAAGATGGCTTGCCTTATTCCGGCTTCATCAATCTTTGAAGGATCGTAAAAGACGCTTACGCGGTGGTTTTTTACAAATGTTTCGACACCGAGTATACCAGGAACCGACTTCATCTGTGTTGCAAAAGACGATGAACTACCAAAACATTTGATGCTGGTCATTCCTGCCAAATTAAATTCCCTGGCAGTTTTAAATGCTGCTTTATCACCCCATCTTTCATTTATCGTAGGCACTTCTAACACCGAAGACAAATACAGCGCTATACTGACCAGCACAATAACGATCGCCACAGGAAGCCAGCTCCATTTGCGTTTGTTGATGGAAAGCGCACCCTCTTCCGGGCATATGGCAACACAATCGCCACACATATGACAATCGATATGCGTAACCTTTTCCACAGCTGATATACTAATAGCCATTGCACAAACCTTATCACAGATGCGGCAATGGGTACATTTACTATCATCACGCGTAATCCTGAGCAAGGGAAATATGCCCGTTCTAAGGCTTATCATTTCGGTTACAAAACCTGTAAAGGCAATGGCCATAAGATACCACATCCATGGTAATCCCTGTAAAATGGTGAGTTTTAGGCCCGCATACAGCAAGGTAACTGCTGCAAAAGGAATAAACCTTGCCGAAATATTGCCGGCTGCGCCCAAAGGGCAGAGATAGAGGCACCAGAACTGGCGGATAAAAACAGAACCTGCAAGTGTGACGACGATAGCCATAGCTGCAAACAGTAAAGACACATCGCTACCAAAGCCTGTAAAAGCAGCATAATACGGATCAAATTTCTTGCAAAACAATTCTCCGGAAGTGATTGTAAAATAAAACACCAGGACCAGCAGAATGTACTTAAGCGACCTGAGTAATTTATCTGCCATGCCCGTGATGGTGAACCTGACTTTCCATTTCTCACCCATACGACCAAGCCATTCGGTAACAGTGCCAATGGGGCAGATGTAACTGCAGAACATTTTGCCCGAAAGGATGGCCCCCACAAACAGGGCAATGCCGAGTGAAATCTGAACGGTCGTCATGGCGCATGCCAAAACATTCTTCACCAGAAAAGCTGACAGGGCCTGTATTCCTCCGAAAGGACAATAGGCTTCAAAATCTGAAACGTAATTTTTATCCACAAAAGGCCTCAACACCAGATATACGAGCATGAGTATGGTAATCCACTGTAACGTCAGTCTTGGATAATTGTACCTGTTTTTTCCTTTAAGGCGCATCGTGTCTCTGAGTTGGTTTCCGGGAAGGGACGGTTTCAAATTTGTTCGAAATTAGCGAATATATGCCGTGTCATGAGCCGGAATGCGTAGTTTAGAAGAATTCTATTGTGAAAATTCTTTATTTTCATTATTTTGCTTAGGCAAACCAAAACCTCACGCTGACAACGAAAAGATCAGATGATAATCATTACCTTTGGAAGAAAGAAGTCCGCACCTCCAGAGCCATGCAAAACGTATTTGTAGCATTGTTTATCGTCTGGTTTTCATTACAGCAGCATATGCAGGCGCAACCTGCAGGCGATCCTAAACTCCGGGCCAACGGAACAAAAGTGTTTACCATGCCCGATGGCGGGAAACGCGAAAGCAATGCCATCCGTCTTGTTTTTTATAATACGGAAAATTTCTTCGACCCCTTTGACGACAGCCTCACAAACGATGATGAATACACACCCACAGGCAGGCGCAGATGGACCTATAAAAAATTTCAGCAAAAACTTATCAATATCTCCAAGGTATTTCTGGGCACAGGCGGATGGGAAGCTCCTGAGATTATTGGCATGTGTGAAGTGGAGAACCGCTTTGTTTTATATAAACTGATCACGGAAACACCTCTTCAAAAAATCGGGTATAAGATCATTCACAAAGATTCACCTGACCCGAGGGGTATAGATGTGGCCATGATTTACCGGCCCGATAAATTTAAACCATTAATGTATAAGGCGATCCCGATCAGATTTCCGCTTGATCCGAAGGGCCGGACCCGCGATATCCTGTATGTAAAAGGCCTGGTTATGGGGAAGGACACGTTGCATGTTTTCGTTAATCACTGGCCTTCACGTTTTGGAGGCTCCGCCGGCTCAAGGCCCAAAAGAGACTTTGTTGCCTCTGTACTGCGCCATGCCACTGACTCCCTGATGAGGGCTGTTCCTGCTGCAAGGATCGTCATCATGGGTGACTTCAATGCCGACCCAACCGATGAATGCCTCACCCGGGTGCTTAAAGCCTTAAGTGACAGTACCCTGCTGGGTCCCGGCGATTTATTCAACATGACCTATCGGCTGAGTGGCAATTGGCGAAGCGGGTCGAACAAATACCTTGAAAAATGGTCACTTATCGATCAGATCATCGTTTCTTCGGCCTTACTGAAATCTCAGACAGGTCTCTGTGCAAATGCCGGCGGAGCGCATGTTTTTGATGCACCTTTCCTGCTGACGGAAGACAAAACTTATTTTGGAGAGAAGCCGTTCAGGTCTTATCTTGGTCCCCGATATATGGGAGGCTACAGCGACCATTTGCCGGTGTACCTGGATATTTACCTGAGAGAACACACAAAGCCAGGAATGGGTGATTGATTTTTCCATCCTGGTTTTTCATGAACATTATTATTCACAATTAATCATTCACTATTCGTAATTCAACACTATGCATTTCAAATTCTCTGCTTACACCGTTATACTGATCATTATCGTTTTGCTGATTGTGCTCCTGGCCTTCCTGCTGCTTTTTCGCGAACCCGGGCCGGCACGCAAACTTCCTGCCGCTAAGGAAAGCCCGGAAGCGGAAATGAAGGAACCTGTTTTTAGGAGAGACGGCGAACTAAGGTTTATCCGGCAAAAAAACCGGAAAGTAATCTTCAAAGCAACCATAGAAGTCGCCCTTACGCCTGCTGCCCAGGAAAAAGGCTTGATGAACCGCAGGTCGCTGCCCGATTCGGCGGGGATGTTATTTGTGTTCAATATTTCGGAGCCATTATCTTTCTGGATGCGCAATACGATCATTCCGCTTGATATTATCTATGCCGACTCTGTAAAACAGATCGTAAAGATCATCAGCAATGCAAAACCATTTTCAGAAGATCAGCTTCTCTCCGAAAAACCTGCCATGTATGTAGTTGAAATGAATGCCGGATTTGCCCGGAAACATGACCTGCGTGAAGGCGACTTTATCGACTTTAGTTATACACGTTAACATCAGAGTTCCGCAACAAATGCTCCCCGGACAGAAACTGCATAGCATTTCTGTCCCAGGCGGCTGCATTCATTCAGCCATTGCCGGGTTCTCCATACCGGCGTGGAGGAATCGATAACCACCTGCTTTGCCTGATACAAAGAACATACCTCGGCCATGTGTAAACCAGGCATATCGCAGATGATAAGAAAGTCCACGTACAACCTGTTCTTCGGACGGCTGAAGGGCGGCTTATGCGACAGCATGGCCACCCTTGTTTTTCCAAACTGGTAATAATTACGCAGGTTCACGCATTCACCATTGAGCCAGGGCGTTTTTTTAAGCATGGAAGGGGGATCTTCAAGATTCACAACCACAACCTTCTTCAATGCTTTGCTCACCCAGTGCGGACGCATGGCATAACCCATCAGCATCGAATCGCCTGCCACCGCTGAATCCGAAAACAGCACAGCTTCCCTGCCTGAGATAAAACAAAATGAAGTGTGCTTCTTAACGGAATAAACAACGAACTCCTTTTGATTTTGCCGCATTCCGACATTCACGATGTTAAGCACAGCTATCAGCATAAGGATACCCAGTGTTAAAAACACATAGATTTTCCGGCGGCTTATCCATAATGTATACAGAACGATTATGAGCAGATAGATCAATACCATCATGGCCAATGAGAACGGAACATCCCGGCTGACTGCACCCGGTGCTTCTTCTATCCATCTTACCGATGAATTCATCGCGATGAGCAGCCAGGCCATCAGTTTTCCGAGCGCGGCGCTCACAAAATGAAACGGCGAGGTTATTAATACGGCTATTCCTGCATATATAACAAGTGCCGATAGGGGAATAGCCACCAGATTCGTAACCAGGAAATAATTTGTAATCTGGTGAAAATAATAACCGGCAAGCGGGAAGGTTGCTAATTGCGCAGCAATGGAAACAGCCATCAATTTCCAAACCCAATCGATTATCCAGGATCGCGGGCTCCACAAACGGTATATCACAGGATGAAAGGACACAATTCCAAGCACGGCCAGGTAGGAAAGCTGAAAGCCCACATTGGTAATGATAAGCGGATCGGCCAGCGTCATCAACATGGCAGAGGCAGCAAGCACATTGTAAACATTGGCATACCGCATCCATGTTAAACCGATAATGACAAACGTGATCATCCATGCGGCACGCAGTACCGCAGGAGAAAGTCCGGTGATGGCGGCATAAAACCAGATGGCAAGTATCAGGATAATCGTTTTGATGCGCTTCAGGTTCTTCCGCTTATCCATGAAACCCAGGATAAGACTGAGCATAGCGAATATGACTGCTACATGCATACCCGATACGCTGAGAATATGCATGGCACCGGATCCGGCATATTCACGGCGTGTTTCGGCATCCAGCTGATCGCTGTTACCCAGAATCAATGCCGATGCCACAGCATATTCCTTACCCGAGATGCCGTTTGCGCGGAATATGGCCATGAATTTATCACGCAGATCCGAAGCCATTGCAATAACAGGAGATCCCTGCCCGGAGGCGAGTTTCAACCATGTACCCGTGCGTAAATACACCTGATGGTAAACATAATTTGACGCCAGATACCTCCGGTAATCAAATGCCCCGGGATTGCCGGGAGGGTCAACAGGTTTTGGCGCAGTGCCAAGTATAAGCATATCGCCATAATGTAATTTTAGCGCTAAACTATCCTTGCTGAAATAAGCCAAAATCCTGCCGCTGCACTTATAGTAACTGCCTTTCAGGGAGACTGCGTTTACGCGAAGTATCGTTTTGCAAACATGGTCCTTTACCAGAGGTGGTTCATCCACAGTGGCGATAAGGCAATGTGCGCCGGGCCTGCGTGCAAAATTGTCTGCCAGCAGGTTACCGTTATGGATAATAACAAGATCATAACCCAGGATTATGAAAAAGAGATTGAGCAATAGCCCAAATACCCATCGGTATTTGAAATGACCGGCACCACGGATGTAAATACCGCTTAATAAAACCGACACGCATAAAATACAAGGAATCAGCAGCCCGGGAGATGTCGTCGATCCGAAAATTATTGCGGCCGAAGTACCGGTAACAAGGGCAAGATAAACCCTTACGAGTGGAAATTGATGCCAGATATTCATAACCTGGAATAAACTTCACTAAATATACGAAGATTTCACGGATATCTGATGACTAATTCCTTAAATAACTGATCATTAGCCGTGCTGTTTTTTGCGATGCGAATTCATCACCCAGCATCTGGTTGAGCGCTGCATAATCCTTGAGCATGCGGTTGTGGCCTTCCTGCCCGGGCAATATGCGTGTGAGTTCCCTGCTCAGTGACAGGGTATTTAGCTCATCCTGTATAAGTTCCTTAACAACTTCGCGACCGGCAATAAGATTTACCAGCGAAATGTATGGAACCTTTATTAACTGACGTGCAATGAGGTAAGACATTTGTCCGCCTTTATAGCAAACAACTTCCGGTATGCACAGCATGGCTGTTTCGAGTGTCGCAGTACCCGATGTGACCAGGGCCGCCTGGCTGCTGCGTAAGAGCCCGCGGGTATTATCGAAAACGATTTTCACTTTGTGATCCACGATAAATTTATCATAAAAGCCTTCACCAACAGATGAAACGCCTGCCACTACAAACTGGAAATCCTTAAAGCCGGGGATCACAGACAGCATAACCGGCAGCACACGTTCGATCTCCTGCTTTCTGCTTCCGGGCAGCAGCGCAATAAGCGGCAGTTCGGCAAGCTGATGCATTGTCTTGAAATCACCGGCAGCCTCCAGGCTTTGATCACCGGCAAGGGCATCGTGCAAGGGATGCCCTACAAAATCGACTTCCATGCCATGCCTGGCATAAAATTCCTTCTCAAATGGCAGTATAACAAACATCTTATCAACATACTTCCTGATTTCCCTGACCCGCGATTGTTTCCAGGCCCATATCTGAGGTGAAATGTAGTAGAATACCCTCACCCCTGCCTGGTGTGCAAATTTTGCAACACGCAGGTTAAAACCGGGATAATCGACCAGTATAACCACATCGGGATCAAACGCCGCCAGGTCCCTTTTACAGAATTCAAGGTTTTTGAGGATTGTACGCAGGTTAAGCAGTACTTCGGTGAAACCCATAAAGGCAAGGCTGCTGTAATGTTTTACAAGTGTGCCGCCTGCCGCCTGCATGAGGTCACCACCCCAACAGCGAAACTGTGCCAGGGGATCGAGCAGTGCCAATTCCTTCATCAGGTTCGAAGCATGAAGGTCACCTGATGCTTCACCTGCAATGATATAATACTTCATTATTTTGGGATACTAAAGGTTGTGGAAGTATTTCCCCTGCACAACGACAAAATAAACTATTCCCATGACGAAGGTAATTCCCATGATACTCATGCCAGTGCGCTCAAATTTTGCATTTACCAGGTAATACCTGAGCGCCAGCATATTCATGGCGATAGCCAGCAATACCAGGTTGGAGGTTTTAAGCAGATGGTTGAGATGAAATAAAAGCTGTATCAGCGCATCGATCAGGTAAAAAGCACCGAATGCAACAGCCGGCAACATAATGCTGATGATGAAACCACTCAGGTAGTTATCACGTTTTAAAATGGCATTTTTAATGTTCATTCTGAGAAGTTTAAGCATTAAGGTTTTTCAATATTCCAGCACTTCAGCACGCTTATATTTTCGTGGGAGGTCAGATCGATCTTCACGGGCACCACACTGACAAAATTATGCTGCAAAGCCCATTCATCGGTATCAGTACCTTCATCCGCATTAACAAATACGCCTTTCAGCCAGTAATAATCCCGGTCATGAGGATCTTTTCTTTCATCAAATTCCTCATCCCAGTATGCTTTTGCCTGCCGTACCACTTTCATTCCCGCAATAGGTTTTCCATTCGGAGCCGGGATATTCACATTGAGGCATACACCTTCAGGCAAACCATTCCTGAGCACACTCTCAGCTAATGTATTGATGTAGGGTTCGCACTGACTGAAGTCGGCCAAGGCTGAATAATCGGTCATCGAGAAGCCAATGGACGGAACATTCTCCATGGCGCCTTCAAGCACCGCGGCCATTGTGCCTGAGTAAATGATATTTATAGAAGTATTGGAGCCATGGTTTATCCCGGATACCAGCAGGTCGGGGTTGCCACGCAGGATAACTTTCTGTCCAAGCTTCACACAATCAACCGGAGTACCGTTACAGCTGTATTCGGCGTATGTTTCTTCCTTGTGAATAGTTGTAACCCTCAGCGGCGTGGTTATCGTGATGGCATGTCCCATGGCACTCTGAGGCTTGTCGGGAGCAACCACAACAACATTCCCGATCTTGCGCATCACAGTAATAAGTGTCCGCAACCCGGGCGCCAGAATGCCATCGTCGTTGGTTATTAATATTGTAGGTCTTTTCATTTCCATTATATAATAGATCTTTTTATTTCCATTTTTGAGTCAGGCTAATCCCTTATATGATTTCCCGTTGTTCCATTTTTCGCACCTGCGCCTGGCTTGATGATCTCAATCCCTGATGAATGAGGAATGCTTGTCACACCTGCGGAAACTATAAACTTCATCACTTCAGTGGGCGACGCATTTATAGGACGCACATTTTCGACGGGAACGATAAAGAGTGTGCCCGATAAGGCATAGGAATAAGGCAGGTATACAGCCACCATACCTTTGTCGATGCCCATAGAGGTGAGATCTCTTTGGGTGACAAAGCCCAGTTTTTCCAGGCAGGTCCCCCCGCCAATTTTTACCAGTACAGGCTCGGTGAACTTTTTATCCTTTCCTACGAAAGCCGAAAGGATATCTTTAATGGAAGAATAAATGATCTTTACCAGAGGAGCCTGGCTTATGAACCTGTCGACCAGCACTAGAATCGGATTAAATAAAATCGTCGTTCCGATATAACCAATGAGCGTTATAAAAAACAAAACGATGACAAGACCGAGACCCGGCACATCAAAGCCAAGTAATTTTATGATATAGCTGTTAATAAGACTGTCGCACCAGAGGAAACCGATATAAATTGTATATATGGTCAATGAAAGCGGGGCCAGGTATAACATTCCCTGGAGAAAAAACTTAACGATCTGAGCGCGTATTAACTTTGAAGTCATAATACTTAATGGGATTGGAGCAAAATTAGCAATTAATCGCCAGAGGCGGGAAGGAAGGCATGTTATTATGGAATTTGATTCAATTCCCCGATAAACAAACCGATTTCCTCGTAGAGCCGCTGCACCGGCAAGCCCATTACATTAAAATAACATCCATCAATGCGGCTTACCCCGATAATCCCAATCCATTCCTGAATTCCATAAGCTCCGGCCTTATCCAGTGGTTTGTATTCCCTTACATAATGTTCAATTTCCTCCGGTAGAAGCTGCCGGAAATAAACGTCGGTCCTCACTTCGAAGACGCTTCGTTTCCCTGCCGACTGGAGGCAGACACCTGTATACACGCTGTGCATTTTACCCGACAATTCAGTCAACATGCGGATAGCGTCGTCTTCACTTTCAGGCTTACCGATACACCTGTCGTCGAGCCAAACAATGGTATCTGCGGTAATGAGAATTGAACCCTCCCCTGTTTCCGCTTCCGGGAAAGCGTCGGCTTTAAGCGAGCTAAGGTATAAAGCTATTTCTCCCCGCTTAAGGTTATCGGGGTATACTTCGTCAATGTCATGAGAAAGGATGGTATAATGCAGCCCCAGTTCATTTAACAGGTACTGCCGCCTGGGTGACTGCGAGGCAAGAATAAAATTATATCCGGCAAATAAAGGATCCATCAGCGCATGCGGGTTAAATTGTGAATAAGTTGGCGCATAGGAATTGTCTTTTAAAGTTCCTTTTGCCAAGGGGTCATAAATTTAAAAATGTAAAGGTCATGTGAATTGAAATCAGCATTCGTCAAACCTGATCAAACGCTTCAAACCTTTTTTAAACGTTTCAAACCTATCAATCGTTTTCAAACGAGAAACCAAAGCATACTCAGGATACCAGCCACCATGATCATCCTGGTCCATTGTCCGGCAAAGTGGCTCTGTGTCTTGGTTTTCAGCCGAATAACATAAGTCGCCAACCATACCAGAGGCAATTCGACGGCAAAGGCCAGGTAAATGGCCAGATTCATGTGACCGCTGTTATATAAACGGGTCTGCCAAAAGCAAAGCAATATAAAAATTAGTCCCAGGCCAGTGATGATGATTTTTTTTGCTGCACGCAGTCCAAAAACAACCGGCAGGCTCCGGCACCCAAAGCGTTTGTCGCCTTCCATATCCTCGATATCCTTTATGATTTCCCGCACAAAAGAAATCAAAAAAGCAAATAAGCTATAGATGATGATGTACGTTGTGATCCCCTTGTAATCATTGACGTCTGAAGAATCAAACGGATAAAGACTTTGCATCAATAGCATATCATACAGCCAGGCAAAAAGCATGGCAAGTGCGGATGCCATTGCAACAACCAGGTTGCCATAAACCAGCATTTTTTTTAGTCGTGAAGAATACCAGAACAGTAAAGCTGCAGTTGCTAAATAAACAAACCAGAGTGCAAATATGCCTGACACATAGCACGCAAATCCGGCACTGAGCAAACCAGCCAGGGTAAAGGCATAGTAAGCTATGCTTAATGCAGCAGGATGAAGCAGCCTCGATGCCGCAGCTTTTTCCGGGCGGTTCACGGCATCAATTTCCATGTCGTAATGATCGTTAATCAGGTAACCGCCTGCGGCTATCAGCACTGTGCCCAAAACGAGCAGACCATATCCTGTCCATCCCGGTTCAATTCCGGGCTGATGGATTCCGGGAATAACAAGGCACCAGCGCTGAAGATATAAAACCAAAGCAATAATGAGCAGGTTGGGCAGTCTTACCCGTTGTAAAAGAATATTGAGGTGATTCAATAGCATGAGAAAACAAATTCAGCATGTGACAATTACCATTGATACGCATCATCGTTCATCCATTTCCCCTGCACCTTGAGTACCTGTTCAATCACATCACGCACACATCCTTTTCCGCCATCGAAATGTGAAATATATTTTGAGATCGCTTTTATTTCCTGTGCCGCATCGGCAGGACAACTTGGAACGCCAGCCTTTAGCATGACTTCGTAATCGGGAATATCGTCACCCATATACAGCACGTGCTCCGGCTGCAGGTTATTCCGCTTGATATAATCCTCGTAAATGAGAATTTTATTGTCGGCTCCCAGAAAGACATCCTTCACATTTAATCCATCAAATCGTTTTCGGACGGATTCAGAAATACCTCCAGAGATGATGGCCACGCGATAGTTCTTTTTGCGGGCCAGCTGCATGGCATAACCATCTTTTACATTTGCCGTGCGCAGGGCATCACCCGATTCAAGCAGTAAAACTGTACCATCGGTAAGCACACCATCGTAGTCAAAAATGAAAGTATTCACTTCGCGCAACAATTCTTTATAATTACTCATACAAATCTCGTTTATCCGCTTTATCTTTTAGATCCTGATCTTTACTTGCCTGATAATGCAACTGAATAGCATTGCTGAGCAAGGTATAAATTTCCTTGTAGGATGCCATACCATCCAACATGGCTTCATGGGTTTGAATTGTCGAAAGATCGTTCCGGCGGGCAGGGCCGGTTTGTACTTCCCAGGGGTTGCCGATAGTGGCTTTTCGCGCAGTTTCCTGAATCAAAGGATGCAACAGGCTGAAAGAAAGGCCTGCTCCTTTTAGAATATCATCCGCCATAGCATACATGCTGTTCGGAAAATTGCAGGCAAACACCGCTGCGAGGTGTAAAACTTTCCGCTGCTCCGAATCAATTTCGATCACATTAGCTGATACTGCAGATGCAAACTGCCTGATCACCTGCAACGAATCCTTGTCAGAAGCTTCGATACAGAAAGGCACGTTCTTTATTTCAACCGGTATCATCCGCGAGAATGTCTGGAGCGGGTATAACACGCCAAAATTTGCAGCATGGCCTTTGAATACATTCATGTGCAACGCACCACAGGTATGTACAATGATAACATCATCAGGGACCGGGATGGCTGTCAGCCCCAAAAGTGCATGATCAGGTATAGCAACGATCACTAGTTTTGAAATCTGCAAAACTTCTTCCATGCTGACACATGCCTGACTGCCAACCTTTTCAGCAAGCAATTGAGCTGAAGCAAATGATCTGCTGAATATCCCGCCAATCGGGAAACCTGCATCATAAAAGGCCAGCGCAAGATGGGTTGCAACGTTACCGGCACCGACAAATGATATGGATTTTTTTATTTCCGACATTCAAGTGCTATTGGTGTATAATTAACGATGAAGAAATAAAATTACAGTGCAACTTCCATCTAATTTAAATATATTTAGCTGATAAACAGCTTATTATCTAAAGAAATTCCAAGCCCCAAATTTCAAGTCCCAAATTCCAGGTCTCAAAATCCAAGTCCCAAAATCCAAGTCCTAAAATCCAAGTCATAAAATCCAAGTCATAAAATCCAAGTACTAATATCCAGGTCCCAAATTCCAAGCCCCAAAATCCAAGTCCTAAATTCCAGGTCCCAAAATCCAAGTTCCAGGTTCTTCTATGTCAATATTGTTACCAACCATCCCTCGCCCCACGACCCTCGTCCCCATTCTCACCTAAAGTTAGTTCCTGCTTGCGCCATTATTTAATGGTGGTTGTCTTTTCACTTAACGGCTGATTCTCATCCATACCGGTTTTTCCGTTTGTAATTCTCTTTGTTATAGCCAGCATCAATCCAATCATCATGATGATGAAACCACCCCACAGCACATTCATCCATGGAAAAACAATAGCTTTGAGAACGATATAGTCCGATTTTTTCTCATAGAGCGATACCATAATGGCATTCGGTTTGTCAGAAACACCCTTGAAACTCAGTTTAATGTTCAATGGTTCAATGATGCCATCTTCACGGCTCAACTGGCCATCTTTAATCATATATTTTAGCTGCGTTCTCAATTCTCCGAACTGCATGCTGAGGATACGCATTTTAGCGGTAATGCTAACATTTTTCGCTTGCTTGTCCTTTGCATTCACCTCAATACTATCCAGGATGAAGAAGCTCCTGCCAAAATTTATCGTGTCGTTCCGTTTCATCTCCTGGGTGCCGCTTAAGCTGTATCCGTCAACGGATCCAGAATCGGCACTTTCCGCGTAAACGATGTATGTATAAATATCCTTATCGATAAAATGGCGTGTGGCAGGATTGAACACATTCCCCATGCGGTCATTATGATTCACAGATGGATAAATTGAAAATGAAATTTTCCCTGTGGCTGAATTTTCCTTTTCCACGAAGTCGACTTTATAAAATGTTTCTCTGCCCTTAGCTTCATCACTGCTATAGGTAACCATATAATCGCCCATTGGTTGTTTGGTCCCTTTTTGGAGCACGAGATTCTCATTATTGTCTTTTTCTTTTCCAAGGTCAATTCCCGAAAAGTTCTTTGAGATAATCTGTGAATTACTGAAAGCCAGCAGAATTCCAAGCAGGAAGATCCCAAAGCCTGCATGTGCAAATGCCGCTCCGTTGTTTGCACCTTTACGTGCAAAGCGGATGGCATAATCAACCGTTGCGGTCACCGAGAAGATGGCAAAAAATATCAGCGCTGCGTGATCAAAACGTTTTACATGATACAAAAGCGCAATGATAACGGTAAAGAGCAATGCAATGGCACCGGAAATACTGATGTTTTTGAAAAAACGCCTGTGATCATTCAGGCCGTAAACCAGGAACTGAACGCCGGCGATCAGCAATGCAACAAAAATGGCATAAGGTGTCTGCCAGTTATTGTAATAGGCAACATTGTCGATGGGCGGTGCTATAGCCGTTCCCAATATTTTATTGATTACCGGGATAGAAGTTGTAACCAGAATTTGAAAAGAAGACAGCAACAGGACAATCGAACCCATGAGCATCCAGAACTCACGTGACCAGATGGATTCATTGTTTTTGCGTACAAATTTCTTCCTGTTCACCAGCAGTAATGCAAATGGAATCAAAATAAACAATGCCTGAAAAAATAACATCTGTGCCGATTTGCCGTCATCACCAAAGGAATGCACCGATGTTTCGCCCAGCACACCACTTCGGGTAAGATAAGTTGCATATATTACAAAAATGAATGACAGAAAGACCATCACATATGCCATGGTCAACGACTGTTTCCGTTTATAGGCAAGCAGCATCAGGTGAAGTGCACCAACCAGCAGCAGCCAGGGGACAAGGGAAGCGTTTTCCACTGGATCCCATGCCCAGAACCCCCCGAAAGTCAGTGATTCGTAGGCCCATCTGCCTCCAAGCAGAATGCCCATTCCAAGTGAAATTAAACCAAACAATGCCCAGGGCAAGGCAGGTTTCAGCCATCCGAAATAATCACGTTTCCACAAGGATGCAACAGCATAACTGAATGGAATTATCATGGCTGCATAACCCAGAAATAAAATGGGCGGGTGTATGACCATCCAGATATTTTCGAGCAAAGGGTTTAATCCGTTGCCATCCTGGATCATGGCCAGGTAATTCGGGTCAGCAAAGAAATTATTTCCAAGATTCTGAGGAAGGTCGCGAAGCAGCAAAAACGCGCTGGCGCCAATATGGATTCCGCCAATAGAGAATCCCAAAATCATCGACATCAGAAAGATCTGTCCAAAGGCGAAAACGGTAATTACTTTACCCCGCCATTCCTGATGAATGCGCAGCAGGAATAAGCCCAGGATGGCCTGAAATAATGCCCAGATCATGAAACTACCTTCCTGACCTGCCCAGAAGCAGGATATGATATATTTAAATGGCAGATCCTTTGATGAATATTGCCAGACATAGGAATATTCGAAATAATGATTGGCGATGGCATAGTAAAGGACAATGGCAGCAGCCAGTAACGAGCTGAAATGAAGCAGATAGAGACTGTTTGCAGTTTTTTGCCCGGCTGCTGAAGGCTTCCTGTCAGCCCTGTAAAATGCAACAGGAATAAGCAAAGCAGTGATAAAAGCCAGCCAAACGAACATCGTCCCTAATTGTCCGACTAAAAGGTGTTCGCCTATATATTGTATATTCATAGCGCTATTTGTGTATAGTTAGAGGCTGCAAAAATACACTTTTTGGCCTTAGTTCTATTGCAGAGCTTTTCAATACATCTCAAAGTAAGTAATAATAACATATAAGAATTTTTCTTTATCTTCGAATTCTCAATAAACACATGTTCATGACCATCGAAATCATTGAAGTTACCACGAAAAGGCAACTGCGTCAATTTATACACCTTCCCGAAAAAATCAACAAAGATTATGCAAACTGGCTTCCCCCGGTATATGTGGATGAGTGGAAATTTTTCAATCCCAAAAAGAACAAAGCGTTTTCCCTCAGCGACACAACGCTTGTAATTGCAATGAAAGATGGCATTCCCGCGGGGCGTATCATGGGTATTATTCACAAAAAATACAATGAACTCCATCAGGAACGACACGGCCGGTTTGGTTATCTTGAATGTTATAACGATCCTGACGTTGCGCATGCCTTGCTGTCGTATATTGAAGATTGGGCCCGTGAAAAGGGAATGAACCGGATCATCGGACCTTATGGTTTCTCTGACAAGGACCCCCAGGGTTTCCTCATCGAGGGCTTCGAACACATGCCCATTCTGGATTCAGCATGCAACCAGCCCTATATGATAGATCTGATCACGCGGGAAGGATATACCAAAGAAATTGATTGTCGCATTTACAAGATGGCCATCTCAAATGATCTTCCGGAGATCTATTCGAGAATTGCTCAAAGATTGGAACAAAAGGAGGACTATCAAATCCTGGAGTTTACAAAGCGTGCGAAATTAAGACCCTATATCGTTCCTGTCCTGAGACTTCTTAACGACACCTATGATGAATTATACGGATTTGTGCCGATGACCGATGAGGAGATCAACGACTTTGCCGACAGGTATATGCCGATTATTGATCCACGTTTTGTAAAGGTGATCGAAAAGGCTGGTGTAATGCTTGGCTTCCTTGTAGGCATGCCAAACATTACAAAAGGCATTCAGAAATCAGGAGGTTATCTGTTTCCTTTCGGCATCTTCAACATCATGAGTTCGGCAAAACATACCGATCAACTCGATCTGATGCTTGGGGCAGTGAAAAAAGAATATCGGGGCCGGGGCTTTGAAGTGGCAATGGGTATCAGGATCATTGAATCAGCCAGGCAAGCAGGATTTAAACATATGGAAGTGCATGTCGTTCTTGAAACCAACACACGTATGATCGCCGAGATGGAGCGGCTGAATATCCCTGTGCACAAGCGCTTCCGCGTCTACCAGAAATCATTGTAAGTTCCACAGCAAGTTGAAAAATTAGTATTTTTGCCCTTTCAAATGCTCATCTAACTCATCCTGCATGCCTGTTGATATTGTTGAAGTTAAGAGCCGGAAACTACTCCACACTTTCATTCATCTGCCAGCTGAAATTCACGCTACACATCCCAATTGGGTCCCTCCTCTCTACCTGGACGACTGGACCTATTTCAACTCCCAAAAGAACAGGGCCTTTGATAATTGCAACACTGTTTTGTTACTTGCCTTCAGGGATCATAAATGTGTGGGCCGCTGCATGGGAATCATCAGCCATGAATATAATAAGGAGCACCACGAAAACCATGTAAGGTTTGCTTACATGGAAACATGGAACGACAGTGAGGTGTTTAATGGTCTGATCGACTATATAGCCCGTTGGGGAGGTGCTCTTGGCATGGATATGCTGGTGGGCCCAATGGGCTTCTCTGATAAAGATCCACAAGGATTTCTGATTGAAGGTTTTGATAAACCCGTAGTAATTGCTACCAACTGCAATTTCCCTTATATGGTTGACCTGGTTACCGGCAATGGCTTTATCAGAAAAGTTGATTGTGTAGTATACCAGATTCCCATCCCGGAAGAGATACCTGCATTTTATATGCGTATCGCTGAGAGGGCTAAACAACAGCATAAGCAACTGCACCTGCTTGAATTCACTTCGCGCCGAAAACTAAAGCCATTTATAAGACCAATCTTCGATCTCATTAATCTGACCTTCGTTGATATTTATGGATTTGTTCCCTTTACCGAACAGGAAATGAACGATTTTGCGAACAGGTACCTTTTCCTGATCAATCCACGGTTTGTAAAGATCATCGTTACAGCCCAGGATGAAGTGGTTGCATTTGTGATCGCCATGGACGATATCAGTGAGGGCATCCGCAGGTCGCACGGATATCTTTTCCCCATTGGGTTTATTCACCTGCTGCGTGCTGCAAAGAAGTCGAGCCAGCTCAACCTGCTGCTTGGCGCCATCCATCCGCGTTTCCAGGGACAGGGGCTTGATGTGCTGATGGGAATGAGTTTGATTACTTCGGCAAAAAAGAACGGGAAAACAACCATCGATTCCCACCTCGAACTGGAATACAATAAAAAAGTGCGATCTGAAATGGAAAAAATGGGCGGGAAGGTTTATAAACGTTTCAGGATTTATCAGAAAGAAATTGCTTAAGTATAGTGCCTGGAGTTGGGAGTGCCTAAAGTTGGAAGTGCCTGGAGTGCCTGGAGTGCCTAGAGTGCTTGGAGTTACTTTGCTAATATCGCTTCTAATCTGTTGATGTGTCAAAAAAAAAGCCTCACATATGAGGCTTCTTTTTAAGCATAAGATCAGCAAAGAAAATTATCTCGACTTAGCATATTTGAAATCCTTGCCAAGGTATTTTGCTGAATTTCCAAGGAGCTCTTCAATACGCAGCAGCTGGTTGTACTTTGCAATACGGTCGGTACGGCTGGCCGAACCGGTTTTGATCTGGCCCGTATTGAGCGCAACGGAAAGGTCGGCAATGGTGGTATCTTCTGTTTCGCCCGAACGATGACTCATTACGGCAGTGTAAGAATTACGGTAAGCCATGTTCACCGCATCGATGGTTTCGGTGAGTGTTCCGATCTGGTTAACTTTAATGAGAATGGAGTTGGCCACTTTCTTTTCGATACCCATTTTCAGGCGTTCTACGTTTGTGACGAACAAATCATCACCAACAAGCTGAACCTTATCACCCATAGCATCCGTCATCATTTTCCAGCCGGCCCAGTCATCTTCTGCCATGCCATCTTCGATGGATATGATAGGGTATTTGTCTGTCCAGTTTTTCCAGTAATCTACCATCTGAGAAGGTGTCAGTTTGTCACCGGTGCTTTTGTGCAGGTGATAAACGTTTTCCTTGGGAAGGAAATATTCCGATGAGGCAGGATCCAGTGCAAGACATACGTCGATGCCTGGTTTATAACCGGCTTTTTCAATAGCCTGAAGAATAATTGTTATAGCTTCTTCATTCGATTTGAGATTTGGAGCAAATCCGCCTTCGTCACCTACGTTTGTTGAGTAGCCTTGCTTTTTGAGTACTGCCTTCAGGTTATGAAAAACTTCGGCACCCATGCGTAAGGCTTCGCTGAAAGTAGGAGCACCAACCGGCATGATCATGAATTCCTGGAAGTCGATGCTGTTATCAGCGTGAGAACCGCCATTCAGGATATTCATCATCGGGATAGGCAGCGTGTTTGCGTTGACACCGCCTACATAGCGATACAGAAACTGGTTTGATTCCTGGGCTGCAGCATTTGCAACGGCCAGCGAAACGCCAAGAATAGCATTTGCGCCCAGGTTTGCTTTATTCGGTGTACCATCAAGTTCGATCATCCTGCGGTCGACTTCGTTTTGTTCGGATACAAAATAGCCTTTTAATTCTTCAGCTATTACCTTATTCACGTTCTGAACTGCCTTCAAAACGCCTTTACCCATATAGACAGCCTTGTCATCATCTCTTAGTTCCACGGCTTCGTGTACACCGGTGCTTGCTCCTGAAGGGACTGCTGCGCGACCCATCACGCCGTTGCTGGTATATACATCTACTTCAACAGTAGGATTTCCACGCGAATCGAGGATCTGACGGGCAAAAATATTTGCAATTGTGCTCATAATAAAATTGTTTTTATGTGACCTGAATGTATTTCTTCAATGAAAAGGCTATTGTTTGTCAAAGGTAACAATCATTCCAAAAAAAAAGGACAAAGTAAGTATTTACTTTATCCTTTTTTGATTTATTAACAGTCCGAATTACTTTGTCTCTTCTGTAATTTCAGGGGTGTCTTCTGCTGCATCTTTTTCTGCTGCTTTTTCTGCTTTTGCTTCTGCTTTTGCTTCTGCTTTAGCTTCTGCTTTAGCTTCCGCTTTTTCTTCAGCTACTTTTTCTGCTTTAGCTTCAGCTTTGGCTTCTGCTTTAGCTTCTGCGTCCGTTTTGTCTTCAGGAGCAACATCGGCTGTCTTTTCCTTAGCCTTTTTTGGTGCCTTTGCTTTTGCGTCAGTAGCTTCTACTTCATCCGTTTTCTTGACAGCTTTCTTACGGCGTGTGGTTTTTGCTTTTGGAGCTTCTTTGACAGCCAGCAGGTTTTCGTTATAATCCACCAGTTCCATCATGCACATATCGGCATTATCTCCCAGGCGGTTACCTGTCTTCAGGATTCGGGTATAACCCCCAGGCCTGTTGGCAATCTTTACAGATATCTCCCTGAACAGTTCAGCAGTAGCTTCTTTGTCCATCAGATAAGAAAAGACTGTACGTCTTGAATGTGTTGAATCGTCCTTTGATTTTGTGATCAAAGGTTCAACATAAACGCGAAGTGCTTTAGCTTTTGCGAGTGTAGTATTTATCCGCTTGTGCATGATCAACGAACATGCCATATTGGCCAACATAGCCCTGCGGTGTGGGGCTGTCCTTCCCAGGTGATTAAATTTCTTTCCGTGTCTCATTTCGATTAATCCTTATCTAATTTGTATTTTACTACATTCATTCCGAATTCCAGTCCTTTAGCCTTCACGAGATCTTCGAGTTCCGTGAGTGACTTCTTGCCAAAATTGCGGAATTTAAGCAGATCGTTTTTATTAAATGAAACCAGGTCGCCCAGGGTTTCAACATCAGCTGCCTTCAGGCAGTTGAGCGCCCGAACTGACAGATCCATATCCACCAGTTTAGTCTTCAGCAGTTGCCTTATATGCAGTGTATTTTCGTCGAATTCTTCCGTAACAGTCTTCTCTTCCGTATCCAAAGTTATCTTTTCATCTGAGAAAAGCATAAAATGGTGAATGAGGATACGTGCGGATTCTTTCAATGCCTCTTTAGGATGAACCGAACCATCAGTCTTGATTTCGAGAATAAGTTTCTCGTAATCGGTCTTTTGCTCAACCCTGAAATTTTCGATATTGAACTTTACGTTTTTTATCGGAGTATGGATTGAATCGATGGCGATTGTGCCTATCGGTGCATTTGGGTTCTTATTTTCTTCAGCGGGTACATAACCTCTGCCTTTATCGATGTTAAGTTCAAACTGGAGTTTGACATTAGGCTCCATATGACAAATAACAACTTCAGGATTAAGAACCTGAAAAACAGATAAAAATTTATTGATATCGCCTGCGGTAAATACTTCTTTCCCGCTAATAACAACGTTTACTTTCTCGGTAGTTTCGTTTTCGATCTGCCTTTTAAAGCGGATTTTTTTCAAACTGAGAATGATATCCGTTACATCTTCAACCACGCCTTTGATGGATGAAAACTCCTGGTCCACACCTTCGATTTTCACCGAGGTAATGGCATATCCTTCCAGCGACGATAACAATATTCTTCTGAGCGCATTGCCAATAGTGATACCAAATCCAGGTTCAAGCGGACGAAATTCGAAAACGCCGTCAAACTCGTCTGCTTCAATCATAATGACCTTTTCAGGCTTCTGAAATGCTAATATTGCCATAGATGTCTTACTTGTAATGTTGATAATATTCGGTTTATACTTTTATTTAGAGTACAACTCAACAATAAGTTGTTCCTTGATATTTTCAGGAATTTCTGAACGAAATGGAACATTCAGGAATTTTCCCGACATCGTGGCATGATCCCATTCCAACCAGGAGAATTGATTAACTCTGCCCTGAAGCGAATTTACAATACATTCCAGTGATTTTGAACGTTCGCGCACTGCAACCACATCACCAGGTTTCACGGTATATGAAGCAATGTTTACAACCTTACCATTAACAGTAATATGCCTGTGATTCACCAACTGCCTTGCACCATCGCGCGTTGGGGATATCCCAAGGCGATAAGCAACATTATCGAGGCGTGATTCGATTAACTGCAACAGAATCTCACCCGTAACGCCCTTTTTGCTGGTAGCAATGTGAAAGACATTCTTGAACTGACGCTCAAGAATTCCATATGTATATTTAGCTTTCTGTTTTTCCATTAACTGAACGCCATATTCCGATAATTTTTTTCTCCTTTTGGAATTACCATGCTGTCCAGGAGGATAATTCTTTTTCTCATAGGACTTATCGGGTCCAAAAATTGGATCTTTAAATCTGCGTGCAATTTTGGTTCTCGGACCTGTGTATCTTGCCATAACCGGTAATTATTTTTATGTATTATTTTCTAAAAAACTATATATGCAGGCCCAATGACGGCCTGTAATGTTCGGAAATTATACTCTTCTCCTTTTGGGAGGCCTGCATCCGTTGTGTGGCAATGGAGTAACGTCCTGAATTTCTGTAACTTCAATCCCTGAAGTGTGTATGGTGCGGATAGCTGACTCCCTGCCAGAACCCGGGCCTTTTACATAAACCTTTACTTTACGCATACCAAGGTCATAAGCTATCTTGGAACAATCCTGGGCGGCCATCTGGGCAGCATATGGAGTGTTTTTCTTCGATCCCTTAAAACCCATTTTCCCGGCTGAAGCCCATGCTACAACCTGTCCGGAGCTATTGGTAAGGGAAATGATTATATTGTTGAATGATGCAACAACATAAGCCCTGCCGATTGCTTCGACTTTAACGACTCTTTTCTTGGTGACTTTAGCAGTTTTTGCCATAATTTATTTTATTTCTTCTTCAGATTTTTACTAATACTCCAGGTACAAAGATGCTATTACTTCGTAGCTTTCTTTTTGTTGGCAACAGTTTTCTTGCGGCCTTTACGTGTACGGGCATTGTTTTTGGTGCTCTGACCTCTGGTGGGCAGGCCCAAACGATGCCTGATTCCGCGATAGCAGCCAATGTCCATCAAACGTTTGATATTCAGCTGAACTTCCGAACGCAATGCGCCTTCAACCTTGAAGTTATCGTTGATGATCGTACGTATCTTGTTCTGATCTTCATCGGACCAGTCCTGTACTTTTTTATTTCTGTCAACGCCAGCAGAATCAAGAATTTTCTGGGCGGTGCTTCTGCCGATTCCAAAAATGTAGGTTAGGCCTATTTCGCCTCTTTTATTTTGTGGTAGATCGATACCTGCAATACGTGCCATATATGCTATTACTTTAAATATTATTAACTATTAACCCTGACGTTGTTTGTACTTGGGATTTTTTTTGTTGATGATGTACACTCTTCCTTTTCTGCGTACAATCTTGCACTCTGGTGTACGTTTTTTAACTGATGTTCTGACTTTCATTTTATTAAGTTATTACGTTTTCTTTCAAAAAGAGTTGCTTACTTATACCTGAAAATTATTCTTCCTTTACTCAAATCATATGGAGACATCTCCACTTTTACTTTATCACCTGGTAAGATCTTTATATAATGCATCCGCATTTTTCCCGATATATGCCCGGTGATAATGTGTCCGTTCTCAAGTTCAATCCGAAACATCGCATTCCCGAGAGATTCTTTAACAATTCCATCCTGTTCGATTGAGGATTGTCTGGCCATTCTTATTTTATTATCTGAATATTACTGTTAATTACTTGTTCTATTTCTTCAAAACTCGATAAAATATCGGGTCCGTCTTTTCTGATGGCAATGGCATGTTCAAAATGTGCTGATGCTGACCTGTCGGTAGTACGAATGGTCCATCCATCACGCTCCTGCACTATCGACCGTTTGCCCAGGTTAATCATGGGTTCGATGCAGATGACCAGTCCTTCGGCCAGTACATTGCCGGTACCTCTTTTGCCATAATTAGGCACATCAGGTTTTTCGTGCAGGCTCCTGCCCAGTCCATGTCCAACGAGGTCGCGAACAACGGAATAACCAAAACTCTCTACATAACTTTGAACTTCAAATCCAATATCACCTATTCTTTTGGCGATCCTGGCTGCTTCAATGCCTTTGTAAAGGGATTCCTTTGTACGCTTCATCAATAAAAGAACGTCATTACTTACATCACCAACAGCAAACGAATAGGCCGAGTCACCGTAATATTCATTCAGTATTGTTCCACAATCAACAGAAACCAGGTCTCCGTCCTTTATCTCCCGATCGCCTGGTATGCCATGCACAACAACTTCGTTAATTGAGATGCACAATGTCGCAGGAAATCCGCGGTAATCTTTAAAAGCTGGCTTAGCCCCATTATCCCTGATAAATGTTTCCGCTATGCGGTCCAGTTCAATGGTCTTAATGCCTGGTTTAATATGCCTGGCCACTTCGGCCAGTGTTTTTCCAACAAGTAAAGAACTTTTTCTGATTAATTCTATTTCCTCATCAGTTTTATAATGAATTATCATTCGCTTTAATGTTATTATATTCCAACACCGGCGGCAGCTGAACGGCCTTTTATCCTGCCCGATTTGGTTAAACCATCGTAATGGCGCATCAACAGATGGCTTTCAATTTGCTGAAGCGTATCAAGTACAACACCCACAAGAATAAGTAAGGATGTTCCGCCATAGAATTGCGCAAACTGCGTGCTGATACCGATCATTCTGACCAGTGCAGGCATGATGGCAACGAATGCCAGGAAGAAAGAACCGGGTAAGGTTATCCTCGACATGACACCATCAATGAAATCAGCAGTTTTTCTGCCTGGTTTAACACCAGGAATGAAACCACCGTTCTTTTTCATATCTTCTGCCATTTGGTTTGGATTTACCGTAATGGCAGTATAGAAATAAGTGAAAACGATAATTAAAATCGCAAAGGTAAAATTATACCAGAATCCATTGATATCTGTGAAGGTAGCAGCAAAGCCACTCAAGGCTTCCGATTTGGCAAAACCTGCCAGGGTAAGGGGAAGAAACATGATAGCCTGTGCAAATATGATCGGCATAACACCGGCAGCATTCACCTTTAGGGGAATATACTGACGCACGCCGCCATATTGTTTGTTACCGACGATACGTTTGGCATACTGCACTGGAATCTTCCGTGTGCCTTGCACCAGCAGGATTGTTAACAGGATGACCATCACCAGTACCGCAAGTTCTACGATAAAGAACACCAGTCCTCCACCTTTCTGCTCCATGCGTGATACAAATTCGCCGAACAAAGCGAAAGGCAGGCGGGCGATAATTCCGATCATGATGATGAGCGAAATACCGTTACCGATACCTTTTTCAGTAATACGTTCACCAAGCCACATCACAAACAGTGTTCCTGAAACCAGTATGACAACTGATGAAACCCAAAAGAACATTGGAGGCGAAGTAATATTGGCATCGAAAGGCGAAATGGCTTGTGCCGGCAATTGCGAAACAAGGTTAGCTATATAAGCAGGTGCCTGGAAACCAGTGATAATAACCGTTAGATAACGGGTAATCTGATTGATTTTCGTTCTTCCGCTTTCTCCTTCTTTTTGCAGTTTCTGGAAATACGGAATGGCCATGCCTAATAACTGCACAACGATAGAAGCCGAAATATAAGGCATGATCCCGAGTGCAAATATAGATGCATGGGAAAATGCGCCTCCGGAGAACATATTGAGCAATCCTAGTAAACCACCGTTGGTTTGATTCTGGAGATTGGCAAGTTGGTTCGGATCAACACCTGGCAAAACAATAAATGATCCCAACCTGTAAATAAGGATTATACCTAATGTGTATAATATCCGCTTACGAAGTTCCTCGATCTTATAAATGTTTCGGATGGTTTGTATGAGTCGTTTCATCTAAAGTTAGATTTTTGTAGCAGTTCCACCAAGAGCTTCGATCGCTTTAATTGCTGTGGCCGAGAAAGCATGTGCCGTAACATCAAGCTTAACCGTTAGTTCTCCTCTGCCCAGAATCTTTACCAGTTCTTTTTTTGTTGCAAGCCCATGATCCATGAGTACCTGAATGTCGATTACTGATAAAGAGTTTGCTTCAGCAAGCTGCTGCAAATCGTCAATATTTAATCCGTGGTATTCAACACGGTTAATGTTTTTGAAGCCCGATTTAGGAACGCGCCTGTACAAAGGCATCTGACCTCCTTCGAAACCAAATCTGCGTTTATATCCTGAACGTGACTGGGCACCTTTATTTCCTCTTGTTGCGGTACCGCCTCGACCAGAACCCTGACCTCTACCGATCCTCTTTCTGTTTTTGGTTGAACCTTTGGCTGGTTTAAGATTGCTTAAATCCATAATATTAATAGTTTCAATATTCGTTATTACTTAAATTTCTTCCACTTTAACCAAATGGCTGACAGCCTTGATCATTCCAAGGATCTGTGGTGTGCCTTCCTTATCAATGGGCCTGTTCATTTTGGTTATCCCAAGTGCTCTAAGCGTTCTCTTTTGCCTCTCAGGTTGTTTTATCCCGCTTTTGATCTGCGTAACTCTCAGTTTTTTTATCGCTGTCATAATTTTTTTTTATTTCGGATTAACCGTTAAAAACCTTGTTCAGGTCTATTCCCCTGAGCTGAGCTATTGCATATGGATCCCTAAGTTGAACAAGGGCGTCGATAGTGGCTTTCACCACACTGTGCGGATTGGATGAGCCTTTTGATTTGGCAAGAACATCTTTAATTCCAACACTCTCAAGTACGGCGCGCATGGCACCACCTGCTATAACTCCTGTTCCTGGTGCAGCCGGTTTCATAAAAACCAATGCTCCGCCATATTTACCGATCTGCTCGTGAGGTATGGTATGTTTGATCAAAGGAACTTTAATCAGGTTCTTCTTTGCGTCATCAATACCTTTAGCGATGGCAGCCGTTACTTCCTTGGCTTTTCCCAGACCGTAACCTACGACGCCTGTTTCATTACCAACCACAACGATGGCTGAAAAACTGAAGGTACGTCCTCCTTTGGTAACTTTCGTTACACGTTGAATGCTTACCAGGCGATCCTTGAACTCGATTTCGCTCGATTTAACTCTTTTTATGTTTGCGTTTGTCATAGCGTCATTAAAATTTAAGGCCACCTTCCCTTGCAGCTTCCGCCAAGGATTTGATTCTGCCATGGTACAAATAACCATTACGGTCGAAAACTACAGTATCAATTCCAGCTGCGAGCGCACGCTCAGCTACCAGTTTGCCTACCATTTTTGCCTGTTCTATTTTGGGCACAATTTGTGATGCAATTTCGGGCTGGCGTGAAGAGGCTGACACGATTGTCTTGCCTGACTGGTCGTCAATTACCTGCACATAAATCTGCATATTGCTTCTGAATACGCTTAAACGGGGCCTTGCTGCGGTTCCGTTGATGATCTTGCGAACACGCTGCTTTATTCTCAGCCTTCTGTATTCTTTATTGGTTGTTATTGCCATTCGTATAAAATATTAAACTCTCAATGATTTAGTTTATTTATCGGAAGCTGATTTACCAGCTTTACGTTTGAGCACTTCGCCTGCAAATTT
>JBBRRV010000023.1:0-29940 GCA_038246075.1 Bacteroidales bacterium | reverse complement strand
GGAATAGGTCCCTGAATAAATACCGACAGGGTTATCGTTCATCCCTCCCACGTTGAGTGTGGCGCCTACGCTGATGGCTTGTGAGCCACCATTCAGTACGCCGGCGCTTATACCGGCAGGTGGTATGGACTCCCAGTTACCTACCGTCATGGTCTTGGCACTGCCTAGGTTGGTAAGAACTGCAGGACCTGCGGGCAGTGTGATGGAAAAAGTGGCATCAGACTGACCGGTGATGTAAAATCCGGCCGGATTGTGTATGCCTCCGCTTAATTGCAGCGAACCCGTTGCATGACGAACGCCCAGGGGCGATAGCTGAATCTGACCACCCATTTCCTCGGGCGAAAAACGGCCAAAGTTAAGCTGGGAGGTTTCAGTGGCCGTGATGGCTGCGATGACTTCTGCAAAAGCCTGAGCTGTTACACTTGCTGACTGAGCCTGTACATTTTGAATTAAGATTCCAAAGAACAAAGCAACAGCAGGAAGCAGCAGTGTAAGCCTTTTCATATTGCTTTTTTTGAAGTGGTTTAAAACTAGAGAGCTTGATGCTTTTGTATAGATGAGCTAAGTCTAAAAAAAACTCCGCCGTTGGCAGCGTTTTTTAGATTAAAGTATGTTTTAGTTGTAATTAACTGTCACGGGGAACGCTATTCCTGATACATAAGTTCCAGCAGCCTGAGCACCAGCTACATTTAACGTTCCACCAACATTAACTATCTGTGTACCACCTGTTAGAGTCCCAGTCGCATCATTCGTAAACGTCGAAACTGTCATAGTATTTGCTCCGGAAGTAACGGTAGTCGCAACAACAGGAAGAGTGATTGCATATGTATAACCTGATGTACCCGTAACAGTAAAGCGAGCGGTTGATACTGTTCCTGCAGATGCTGGAAGTGTAACACCACCTGTAACGCTGCGTGTACCGGCAGGAACTAAAACTACAGTTCCTGCAGTCCCATTAACAGCAACATTACCAAAATTCATATCTAGTGTTTTTGAAATATTAATTGGGGATACAATAGTTCCTGTAGCAGTGGCAGTAGCAGTAACCTGTGCAAAAGAGCTTACAGAAAATCCGAGGATCACAAGAGCAAGGGTAAGTAATTTTTTCATGTTTTTCATGGTTTTAAGTAGTTTGTTTAGCTTTTTAAAATATAAGTTGTTTAATGTCTTCCGTATTTGCCATCCACTGATCATATACCGTGCCAAGACAAATTCATCTTAATGTAATCGGTTGATTTCCTGAACATGGCTGATCCTATATTAACTGATAGTAAGCGCATTATGAATATATAAAAATATTGATAAATTTTTAGATGAAGCTCAATTGTTCCCCATCACGAGGATATTTCATTTAAATATTTACAGCGCGAAAACTATTTTTATACACAGTTATTTAAACTTTTATACTATGGATGTAAATTTTGGAATTGCCCGGCACATCAATTGAACTAAATTGAATATGGCATTATTATAGAAATCTCGGTGCAGGGCAGATTGAAATTGTGAACAAAACAGCAGCGGGAAACAGCAGGATAAGCCTTTTCCTATTGCCTTTATATTAAGCGATTAAATACAACTATAATGGTGAATATAGACAGCCAAAATAAAGGCTAAAAAAAACGCCACCATCGGTAGCGCTTATTTTAGAACAAATCTGGCTTAGTTGTAGTTAACTGTTACCTGGAACGGTGTTGCTGTAGTATATAAACCTGCAGCTTGATTGATACCTACATTTAAAGTAGCACCAACATTAATTGTCTGTGCACCTGCAGCCAGAACTCCAGTAGCAGATGGGTTGCTTGTAAATGCATTAATAATCATGCTAAAAGCACCAAAGGCAGCGGTAATATCTGTTGTGGGAAGTGTGATTGCATAAGTGTATCCTGTTGTGCCTGTTACATTAAAATGAGCAGCAGAGATAGTACCACCGGTTACGGGAAGTGTAACACCACCTGTTTTTGAACGTGTGCCAGCAGGTGTAAGAACAACAGTTCCAGCAGTTGCGCTTGTAGCAACATTACCAAAATTCATGTTACCTGTATTTGCAATAGTGATAGGGGTTACAATAGTAGCTGATGCCGTGGCTGTGGCAGAAACCTGTGCGAACGAGTTTACAGAAAATCCGATGATCACGAGCGCAAGCGTAAGTAATTTCTTCATGCTTTTTATGCTTTTAAGTGGTAGATTAGTTTTTTATATATGATCTGATTAGATTTGCATCAATTGTAAGCAAAAGTGATGGAGTAGGTTCCTGAATAAATACCAACAGGATTATCGTTCATCCCTCCCACGTTGAGTGTGGCGCCTACGCTGATGGCCTGTGAGCCACCATTCAGCACACCGGCACTCAAGCCGGCAGGTGGTATTGATTCCCATTTACCCACTGTCATGGTCTTGGAACTCCCAAAGTTGGTAAGAACTGCAGGACCTGCGGGTAGCGTGATGGAAAAAGTTGCATCGGACTGACCGGTGATGTAAAACCCGGCGGGATTGTGCAGTCCGCCGCTCAACTGCAGTGTGCCTGTTGAATGACGAACACCCAGGGGTGACATTTGGATCTGGCCTCCCATTTCCTCGGGTGAAAAACGGCCGAAGTTAAGCTGGGAAGTTTCAGTTGCCGTGATGGCGGCAATGACCTCTGCAAAAGCCTGGGCCGTCACACTCGACGACTGAGCCTGTACATTTTGTATACAGATTCCAAAGAACAAAGCAACAGCGGGAAGCAGCAAGGTAAGCCTTTTCATATTGCTTGTTTTTGAAGTGGTTGAAAAATAAATGATTTGATATTTCTGGATAGCTGAACTAAAGTCTAAAAAAAACGCCGCCGTTGGCAGCGCTTTCTTTAGATTATAAAATTTCTTAGTTGTAGTTTACAGTTACAGGGAAGCCAGTTCCTGATACATACGTGCCAGCAACCTGAGATGAACCAACATTTAATGTTGCACCAACATCAATTGTCTGTCCGGCAGCACCTAGAAGTCCTCCAGTTGCAACAGTCGGCGTGCTTGTAAATGTACTAACCGTCATTGTATTCCCTCCAGAGGTAACTGTTGTAGGAGTGGCAGGAAGTAAAATTGAATATGTATAACCGGTTGTCCCTGTGACGGCAAAATGAGCAGCTGAAACTATTCCTGCAGAAGCGGGAAGAGTAACACCACCGGTAAAACTACGTACACCAGCAGGAGTCATTACAACTGTTCCAGCTGTGGAACTTACAGCGACATTACCAAAATTCATGTTTCCTGCATTAGCAATAGCAATGGGACTAACAATAGTACCTGTTGCGGTGGCTGTAGCAGTAACCTGTCCAAAAGAAACGGTAGAGAATCCTAAGATCACGAGTGCGAGCGTAAATAATTTTTTCATGTTTTTCATAGTTTAGCGGTTGGTTTAGTATTTTTTGGGTTATGTTTTGTTTTAGATTTTTCGTTGTTCGGTTATGGCTTTGCACATACCGTGCCAAATCAGCTGGTGCCTGCCATTATAACCTGAGATAGAAGTTTAAACTCTTCATAAGGCTTCTGAAGTTCAGTGTTTTAAAAATTATTAAAAATTTTCAAAAAATAAAGGTTCCCGTGTGTCAGTTCCCCAAACCGGGGTGTAAATCGTATAAATATTTACAGCGTGTAAAATATTTTTATGCTTCTGTTTAAATCTATGCTTTTGGTTAAAATCCTGTGCTGCTATTTTCGGCAAATATACCAATATACTCTTTGTGTGATCCACTTTCCAATAAAATAAACTAGCAAAAATAATTGTATTTTATTATTGATTACGTAAATATAAAAAAGTAATAGAATAAAAGTGAAAAAGTGAAAAAGTGAAAAGGTGAAAAGGTGAAAAGGCATTAGGTAATAGGTAATAAGCAACAGGTTCGATATTAAAAAACGCGCACACGATTATAAAAGACTCAATATTAGTAAACCAACTCCAGGCACTCTAGCGCACTCTAGCGCACTTTAGGCACTCTTGCCCACTTTAGGCACTTCTTTCAGGCAATAGATTCAAAATTAAATAACACTAACACTACTATAACAGACGCGATATTAGAAAACCAACTCTAGGCACTCCCAACTTTAGGCACTTCGTTAAGGCATTAGTGAAAAAGTGAAAAAGTGAAAAGGTGAAAAGGTGAGTATTGATATAGGTTCTGAACAAATCTCAGTGAACCTCCATGCGCTCTGTGTCTCCGTGGTAATCTTTTTCAATCATTTCCAGTCTTCCGAAAGTATAGTCCGGCTTTGTTCATTATAAAGGTCAAACCCGATGATGACCAGCGACGCAGCACTCACCGATTCCACCACTTCAGCCGTAACGTGCACCGTGACAAATGTTTGTACACTTAAAGATGTAAGGGAAAGAATAACCTGCAGCGTAGCAGCGAGTAGCAAAGCAGAAACGAATTTCATGTCAGGTAGAATGAGGTGTGATTTGCTGCAGGTTATAAGATTTGAAGCAGTAAATATAAGGTGGAAAAATGACTTTTCGACATGGGGCGTAAAATATTATTTTACATATGGTATAATTTTATTGTATCATTCGAATTGGATTGTTGTAAAAAATATTTCATGCACGATGACCTAAGACACATCACATATAAAAAAAGGCTGCCTCCTTTTGCAGAGACAGCCTTTCAATAGGATACAGCCAGGAATTAATTGATCCCGAGTTTTTTGCGCATCTCTTTGGTCAAGGCATTCTTATTCACCATGATATCCATGGTTTTTAGCCGCACATAAGCTTCGGAAGCGTAGAAATAGCCTTTGTAAGGTGAACCATCGAGGCCCCATGAATTCTTCACATAATAGTATTTGTTGCCACGCTGATCCTTGGCGATGCCCGTGAAATGCATGCCATGGTCGTCGGTGGTCAGGTAATTATCGAATTCCGTCTGACGCAGCTCCTGGGTGATCTTCTTTTCAGGTTGCGGTTTGTCAAAACTGAAGAGCAGCTTATTTTTCTCGGCATCCGACATTTTCGACCATTTCCCGCTTTCCATTCCTGCCACTTCGGCAGCATCCTTGTCGGGAACGACAGCCACACCATTTTTCCATGAAAACCCTTTTTCACTCACATCGGCACCCCACATCACGGTGTATCCATTGTTGATGGAGTTATCGATAACCTGGATCAGTTCGTCAAGCGGCACATTGTAGGCTTCACCAAGCTCCCAGTTATCTTCGACTTCGAGGATGAACTTAGTATAAAAGGGATGATGGCTGTATGAGGTGATCTCCACATAGTCGTCGGGATTAAGTCCCAGCATGCCGGAAAAAGATTTTGGTGTATATTCCTTTCCTTTATAGTTGAATTTCTCAGGAACAGGTCCGAGGTAGGCATCCAGCAGACCATTGAAACCCTGGAGCCATACCGGTGTAAGTTTATGATTGGGATTTTTCACAACGGCTTCTACATCGGCCGTGAGCACAGCATCCATTTCGCCATGTACCGGATTTTGTTCGCCAATGGTCATGCCCGTGTATGCTGCTTCGGGCATCAGGCCATAATTTCTGAGCACGCTGGTGACGTCGTGCGCTTCGCCGCCGCCGCCAAAACTGTGTTTTCCATTCCAGCGCACATAGGTACTGGCCTTGTCGGCATATGCCTTCCGTACACAATACATTTCGGAGAGGTCAAAAGTGTCCTTGCCCATGCGCAGCAATTCAGATTCGAGGAAGGAGATGGCTGAGTAGCTCCAGCAGGTGCCTGAGCGGTATTGGTTCTTGACGGAGGTAGCCGGAAGCTGTTTCACCATGGTGAACACATAACCGGAATCGGATTTCTTTTCTTTATCCTGGGCAAATCCTGTAGAAATCAGGGACAGAAAGATGCAGGTAAGCATGAGATGACAAGCTGTCTTCATAAGATGAATGGTTTGAAAGGTTGGATGGTTTGATGGTTTGAAATGTTTGATCAAGGCTTCAAATGTAAATCAAAATATACCACCCGGCGCATCAGGTCGCGGTTATGAAAGAATACTCGGTGAAACACCCTTTTCGATCGGTGAAAGACATCTGATATTTGTATTATATTGGCACAACGCACAGACTTGTGCCAGCGGTAATCACGCAGTCACGCGACGGGAGACGCACGCCTGCATTGCTTTTTTTTTCATATGCCTTGCTGGAAGTATTTATTTATAATTTGATGTCGAATGGGAATCAGTCACGCGTCGGGAGACGCTCGCCAGCATTGCTTTTTTTTCACATACCGGGCGGGAAGTATTAAATTATCAATTAACGTTTAGGAGCCCGGTAATTGAATAGCAAGAATTTACTCCTTAGTGGTCCTTAGAGATCTTAGTGCCTTAGTGGTTAGAAAAGCAAAATCGAAACTTAGTTAAAAGCAAACACCATCGAATACGTCCCCTGGAATAATCCCGATGCTTGACCTTTTGCGACATGAGCACGGCCCTTTAAATGGAGGGTCAGGTTGCCGGTGCTTTGGGCAGCACCCTGGATAAAATTGTTACCGGTGGGTTCAATCGAAATGGCGTTTCCATTGGCATCTGATAATGTGGAAGCATTCAGCACCACATTAAAGGCAATCCCGCTTCCTAATTTGATTTTGATGTCTCCCAGGTTCAGGATGTCATTCTGCACATCTTTCGACATTGAAGACATGTCGTTGCCATTGTTCAGGTCGAACCCCGTGACGTCCAGCAAAGAGGCACTCACCGCATCTACCACCTCTGCCGTAACATGACCGATAACCACGGTCTGTGCACCTAACTTAAAGCTTGTGCCCATGACCAGAAAGGCGGCAGCGATGAGGATTGTGGCGATGGCTTTCATGAGGACTGAATCTAAGTTGACAGGTTTTGAGCGTAATGGGAATTTTTGATGCGTTAAAGGTACGCCAATAAAATACCTTTCCGACATAAATAGTAATTTTTTATTTTACTATGAGTATATTTTCTTTACAACAGACCTGTGGAATAGTTGCAATATTATGATTTAGTTTCTACCTTATATCCTCTTTAACAGGATGTATAGGATTTTTTACGCACAGGAAATATGAAGTTTGTTCAGAATCAATATTTCACATGGGTGTAAAATAATGTTACGGGGCAATCTTATTACCAAGGAGCGCTATTAAGAAAACCACGGAGACACGGAGAGCACGGAGATGAAAAAAAGGAGAAAGGAGAAAGGAGAAAGGAAGAAAGGCCAATTTTAAAAAAAAAGCCGGCCCCTGATGGGAACCGGCCTGTTGTGTTCAATCAAAAAAACATTATTCCGTTTTGATAATCCGCATCTTATAAAAGGAGCGGTAAACAAAGATAAGTGCAATCACCAAAAAAACACCGCCTACATAGGGTGCTACCCTGAAAAAGCTTTCGGAGATGGCAATTTCCATGGCCAGCAATCCGAAAAGGGTCGTAAACTTGATGATAGGGTTCAAAGCCACCGAAGAGGTATCCTTGAAAGGATCGCCAACGGTATCGCCCACGATAGATGCTTCATGCAATGCAGTTCCCTTTTCACGCAGGTCAACTTCCACAACTTTCTTTGCATTGTCCCATGCTCCTCCGGCGTTGGCCATGAAGAGCGCCTGGAAGAGTCCGAAGACTGCAATGGCGATCAGATAACTTACAAAGAATGATGTTGCAGCATACCTGAGTGGATTATCCGTCGCAAAAGTTACATCCTGGTACCCGGCAAAGAATGCAAATGCGAGGGCAAAAGAGAAAATAGCGATAAAGATATTGAACATCCCCGTCTGGGCATATTGCGTGCAGATCTTCACCACTTCCTTGGATGTTTCGATGGAAGCGCTGCTACTGGCGCCTTCATCGAGGTGAATGTTCTTCTTGATATATTCCACGGCACGGTAAGCACCTGTGGTTACAGCCTGGATGGATGCACCCGTAAACCAATAGATAACGGAGCCGCCGGCCAGAAAACCAAGGATCGTATAAGGATTGAGCATATTGAGAATAGATTCGGGTTCGATACCGAATTTATTCTTGATCAGCAGGATAAGCGAAAAGATCATGGTCGTGGCCCCTACTACCGCCGTACCGATGAGTACCGGCTTGGCCGTGGCTTTGAACGTGTTACCGGCGCCATCGTTGGCTTCCAGGTAATGCTTGGCGTTTTCGAAATCGGGTTTGAAGCCAAATTCTCTTTCTATCTCCACTGCTGCATTTGGATTTTCCTCGATAAGTGACAGTTCATAAATGCTCTGGGCATTGTCGGTAACCGGACCATAACTGTCGACGGCTATCGTCACAGGACCCATACCCAAAAAGCCGAAGGCGACAAGACCAAAGGCAAAAATAGACGGGTAGATCATCAGAGCGTTGAGACCATGCGTAGAAGCAAAATAAGCAACGAACATGAGCACCAAAAAGACCATTCCTTGCCAGAAAGCGCTGAAGTTACCGGCAACAAGTCCCGAAAGAATGTTGAGCGATGCGCCGCCTTCACGCGATGCCGTAACAATTTCGTTTACGTGATCGGATTTGGGGCTGGTAAAAATCTTTGTAAATTCAGGAATCAGGGCTGCACCAAGGGTACCGCAACTGATGATGACGGAAAGGGTGAGCCAGAGTTCATTCGGCAGCGTCCCCAGCATGATATAGCTTACTGCAAAGGTAACGAGGATCGACAGGATGGATGTGATCCAAACCAACGTGGTAAGGGGCTTTTCAAAGTCCATATCCAGTGCATTGCGGTATTTTGCATTCGTATAGGCCTTGTTGATGTAAAAAGCAACAATGGAAGTGACGACCATCAGGATACGCATGAGGAATATCCAGGTCAGCAAAAGCATCTGGTCGGCCACCTGTAAAACTGCAAGAACGATAAAACTGATCAGGGCCACGCCTGTAACGCCGTATGTCTCAAAACCATCAGCCGTAGGGCCTACGCTGTCGCCGGCATTATCACCGGTGCAATCGGCTATTACGCCGGGGTTGCGGGGATCGTCTTCTTTAATTTTAAATACTACTTTCATCAGATCGCTTCCGATATCGGCAATCTTGGTAAAGATACCCCCGGCGATACGCAGCGCAGATGCGCCCAGAGATTCACCAATAGCAAAGCCAATAAAACTGGCACCTGCAAATTCACGGGGGATGAACAACAGGATCATGAGCATCATAATGAGTTCAACGCACACAAGCATGACACCGATACTCATGCCGGCATCAAGCGGAATGTTCAGCAACTTCAGCGGTTTACGTTCCAGAGAAGCAAAAGCCATGCGGCTGTTGGCAAGGGTGTTCATGCGGATACCAAACCAGGCAACGCCATAAGAACCCAGGATACCAATGACCGACCACATGAGGATTAGCAGAACGCCACCTATTCCCATTTGCTGCAGGTATCCAAAATAGAAAGCGATACATGCTGCAATAAAGGCAAAAAGAATGAGTAAAAATTTTCCCTGCTGAATGAGATATGTCTTGCAGGTTTCGAATATGATATGTGCCACATCCAGCATACTCTTATGAGCCCTTAGGTTTTTAACCTTGTTGTACTGGTAATAACCGAAGAGCAATCCCAGGACGCAGATCAGGAACCCGAAAAGCAAGATATTGGTCTGCCCCGGCTCAAGCGCAGGAATTTTGAGATCGGCTTCACTGCCGAAAACCAAAGCCGGTAGCGCAAAAGCCATAATAAAAGATAGCAATCGTTTCATAAGTATTTGATTAAGTTTAAGTTAATGAATCCGTTTATGATGCCGACAAATATAGAGAAATATATATGATAAGCAAGGCGTTGTCGCCATACACAAACGTAAAAATAAAATCCGCTGCAAAGCCAGTTAAATCCACTGAAATAATTCGCCCGTTTCAGGTTCCCGACCTGTTTGTTGAAAAATGTTTGTAACTTTAAGCAGCGGATATACTAACAGGGCTTACAAAGTCAATTTTTTTAATAATTTAGCGCAAGTTTGTGAGGTATGATAAAAATTGAACTGGATATTAAAGGAATGACTGTAAGCCAGTCGCAGCACAACTCCTATGCGCTTGTGCTTGGCGAAGTAAATGGGTTGCGACGCTTACCTATTATAATAGGTGCATTCGAAGCCCAGGCCATTGCCCTTGAGCTCGAGCGCATGCGTCCCAGCCGGCCGCTCACGCACGACCTTTTCCGCAATTTTGCCGATGCTTATGGCATCGCCATCCAGGAAGTCATCATCAATAAATTCGCAGAAGGCATTTTTCATGCACTCCTTATCTGCAATGATGGTGTGTCGCTCAAAGAAATTGATTCACGCACATCGGACGCCATAGCGCTGGCATTGCGTTTCAACTGTCCCATATATACCTACGAACATATCCTTGCCCAGGCAGGAATCACCTTTGAAGAAGAATCTGAAGAAATTGAGGCAGGGGCCGAAGTTGTTGGACAAACATCTGAATTCACCTCACTCTCGGATGAAGACCTGGAAGAAGAACTTAAGAAGGCGATCACGGATGAGGATTATGAGCGTGCGTCGATGATACGGGATGAGATGAATAAACGGAAATAGGTAATTTTAGGATTTTCGAAAGCGAACTGAAAGCATGAGTGAAGAAAATTTAAAGGTAAAGCGCAAATTGCGAAAATATCAAAAGTGAGCCCGCTCCAAAAACAAAAAAAAAGAATTGCCACTAAGTCACTAAGGCACAAAGCTGCACAAAGGCCTGTGAAAAAGCGAATTATCTTTGCGAACTGAGCGCAGCGACCTCACGGACACTGCTAAAAATAAAATCATGATGTGAGTAACCTTGGTGCCTTCGTGTCTTTGTGGCAGGAAAAACACTTTCAGGAAAAGATACAGGTATTCGTTTTACTTCCGTCTAACCTGAATGTAAATCTTTTATTATCAGTAAGATATATACAAACAAATAATACACTAGTGTACATGCTCAAAATACGCTGTCAGGCTGAGAAGCCTGCCCTGAGCCTGACGAAGGGGAGTCGAAGCCTTTTGCTTAGCAAATTATTTATCTTTAAAGCCTTGCAGCTTGCCAGAGAAAGACGAGAAAGCACATTAAGCCCCTCGACTCCGCTCGGGGTGACTGTGAATATTAAGTCTACGAAGCAGTACCTTCAATAGTTAGATCCTTTTGGAGCCATTCTTAAATGGTGTTTGTTTCTCCACTTTTCACTTTTCACTTTTCACTTTTCACTTTTCACTTTTCACTTTTCACTTTTCACTTTTCACTTTTCACTTTTTACTTTTTACTTTTCACTTTTCACTTTTCACTTTTCACTTTTCACTTTTCACTTTTCACTTTTTACTTTTCACTTTTCACTTTTCACTTTTCACTTTTCACTCTCTACGTTATGAGTATCAAGCATCGTCTAATTTTAATGAGCTTCCTGCAATTTTTTGTCTGGGGAGCCTGGCTGATTACGATCGGCACCTATTGCTTTAATGCTAAAGGATGGACCGGAGCTCAGTTTGGGGCCATTTTTTCCACCCTTGCCATCGCTTCCATCTTTATGCCGCCCATAACCGGAATTATTGCTGACAAGTGGATCAACACCGAAAAACTATATGGCGTGCTGCATATCCTGTATGGCCTGGTTTTGCTTTATGTACCGCAGGTTAACGACCCTGACACACTATATTATGTCATTTTACTGGCCATGATTTTTTACATGCCCACGATTTCATTATCAAACTCCATTTCATATGCCATCCTGAAAAGGAACAATTATGACGTGGTGAAAGTATTCCCGCCTATACGGGTGTGGGGAACCATTGGCTTTATCGTTGCGATGTGGATCACCAACCTCTCGGGTAGTAAGGCCAATGCCAATCAGTTTCTGATCGGGGCCGTGGCGGCCATCGCACTGGGCATCTATTCTTTTACGCTTCCTGCCTGCAAACCGCAGAAATCGATGTCGAAGAACGCATCACTCATGGAGCAGCTGGGATTAAATGCTTTCAAATTGTTCTCCAATTACAAAATGGCGCTGTTTTTTATTTTCGCCATGTTTCTAGGTGCAGCCTTGCAGTTAACCAATATGTACGGTGATTCATTCCTGGATGATTTCAGGAAAGTACCGGAATATGCCGGCTCATTCGTGGTGAAATATTCAACTATTATCATGTCTATTTCACAAATGTCTGAGACATTTTTTATCCTGACGATTCCATTCTTCCTGAAACGGTTTGGCATTAAAAATGTCATGTTATTTTCGATGGTGGCCTGGGTATTGCGTTTTGGATTATTTGCTTTTGGCGATCCGATTGATGGATTGTGGATGATTATCCTTTCCTGTGTTGTCTATGGAATGGCTTTCGACTTCTTCAACATTTCAGGTTCCCTGTTTATTGAAACGACAACTGATCCAAAGATCCGGTCCAGTGCACAAGGTTTGTTCATGATGATGACCAATGGTTTTGGCGCTTATATCGGAAGCAAGGTAAGCGGATTTGTGATCGACAAATACTTTACGCATACAGCAGGGAAAGACTGGCAAGGGATCTGGCTTACCTTTGCCATTTATGCGCTGGTGATTACCATCCTTTTTGCCATTTTCTTCAAGCACAAGCACAACCCGAAAGTGTTGGAAACTGTTCCTGCTTAGAGAATGGCTTTCTGATATAATACTAAAGTAAATGAAACAATATCTCGACCTACTCGATCACGTTCTCAAAAATGGCACGCATAAAGACGACCGCACAGGTACCGGCACTTTAAGCGTGTTCGGTTACCAGATGCGCTTCAACCTGGCCGAAGGCTTCCCGCTGCTGACGACAAAAAAAATGCACCTGCGTTCCATCATCCACGAACTGCTATGGTTCCTGAAAGGTGACACCAACGTAAACTACCTGCACGAAAACAAGGTGAAGATATGGGATGAATGGGCCGATGAGCATGGAAACCTCGGGCCGGTCTACGGGCATCAATGGCGGAGCTGGGATACGCCCAATGGCGGGAGCATCGATCAGATCAGCCAGGTGCTGGAAACCATCCGGACAAATCCCGATTCGCGGCGCATGCTTGTCAGCGCGTGGAATGTGGGTGAAATCGATAAAATGGCGCTCCCCCCCTGCCACATCCTCTTCCAGTTTTATGTGGCCGACGGCAAACTTTCCTGCCAGCTATACCAGCGCAGCGCCGATATTTTCCTTGGCGTCCCCTTCAATATTGCCTCATACGCATTGCTGACCCAGATGATGGCACAGGTAACCGGGCTTCAACCGGGTGATTTTGTGCATACCTTTGGTGATGCGCACCTTTACCTGAACCACCTTGATCAGACACGGCTGCAGTTAACACGCACACCAAAATCACTGCCAGCCATGTGCATTAATCCCGAAGTAAAAGATATTTTCGGGTTCCGTTATGAAGACTTTACGCTTGAGGGTTATGATCCGGATGCGCATATTAAGGCGGAAGTAGCGGTATAAGAAGTGAAGTAAATTGAAGTAGACTGAAGTAGGTTGAAGTAGGTCGAAGTACATAGAAATACATAGAAATACATTGAAATAAGTAGAAATAAATAGAAATAACCGCCGTGGACCTCCGCGCGCTCCGTGCGTGCCGTGGTTATCTTTATTGTTAATCCGAAATTCCATGAAACATATCTCCATCATCGTCGCCATCGCTCAAAACCTCGCCATCGGGAAAGGGAATGAATTGCTCTGGCATATTCCCGAGGATCTCAAACGGTTTAAGAAGCTTACGACCGGCCACACCATGATCATGGGCAAACGCACACTTGAGTCGCTGCCGGTAAGACCTTTGCCAAACCGCCGCAGCATCGTAATTACCGATATTGCAGGAGAAACTATTCCCGGATGCGTGATGGCCTATTCCATTGACGAAGCTGTGTCGCTTTGCGATCCGGATGATGAAAACTTCATCATTGGCGGAGGCTCGGTATACAGGCAGTTTATGCCTTTAGCTGACAGGCTCTATCTTACGCTCGTCCATAAAGACTTTGATGCCGACACCTTTTATCCTGAGATCAATTTTGATGAATGGATTGAGCGCGAACGAACAGACTGTGAAGCCATGGATACACTTGGATTCAATTATACGTACCTTACTCTGGAAAGGAAATAAGATGGGCGAACCGGAGAAATAAGAAAACTACGTAGACACGGAGGACAAGGATTTGCAAGGAGAAAAGAATATAAAATTGATATCAATATTTCGTCCCTACGGGACTTTTATCGGCTTGATTGATTACTTTTCTACCAATATTCAGTCCCTACGGGACTATCTGGAATTCCCTTTACCATTACCTATCTTTTAATTAAGCAGCTGAAATTAAGTACGCCAGCGCTAGCGCACGCGAAGCACGCCGGCGCACTTTAGACGCATTTTACTCATCTTTCTAAGTCCCGTCAGGGACGATACCTTGGTAGAAATTGTTAACCGGTTGCTTTTAAAGTGCCGTCAGGTACGAAATATGACGGTTCTCTCCGTGTCCGTGGTCTATTTTCTCCGTGGTTGCTTTAATCAGGTTTTCTGCTTCTTCTTTTTGGCGGCAGGGAAAAGGACATTGTTGAGAATCAGCCTGTATCCGGGCGAATTAGGATGCAGACTCAGGTCAGTGGGCGGATCGCCCACCAGGTGCTGGTAATCTTCCGGGTCGTGACCGCCATAGAAGGTCCAGGTGCCTTTCCCGAACTCACCGTGGATATAACGTGCTTCATTGGCAGCCTTATTTTCACCCATCACAATATCATTCGATTTCAGGTATACCTTATTAAAGGCTGTGGTTTGTCCCATAAATCCCTTAATCACCTGCTCATGATCCTGGCAAAGCATGGAAGGCACGGGATCCCACTTTGCCGAAAAATCAAAAAGAGTGAAAAAGTCGCTGTTGCGCGACACTTTTCTGGTATCGGTGACATCGATGGACGATTTTGCGTAATCGTATGGATTGGAATTGATTTTAAAATCTCTGAAAGCAAAGCAATTATCGAAGTTAAGTTTTGATTGTGCCTGCGGGTCGGGGGGATCGCCGTCGAACATCACATCACAGATATCCACGCCGGCGGCCGCAAGGGCAATATCGTAACTATCGGGTGCCGAACACATGGCAAAAAGGTAGCCACCTCCCGACACAAAATCGCGGATCTTCTGAGCAACGGCGAGTTTGAGTTCGGAAACCTTTGCAAATCCAAGTTTGCGGGCCGTCTCCTCCGAAACGCGCACATCCTCCCTGTACCATCCTGCGTTACGGTAAGCTGACCAAAACTTGCCATACTGACCGGTAAAGTCTTCATGGTGCAGGTGCAACCAGTCGTACAACGGCAATGCACCCTTTACGACTTCTTCGTCATAAAGCACATCATATGGAATTTCGGCATAGGTAAGTGCAAGTGTAACGGCGTCATCCCAGGGCAATTTAGTCTTTGGCGAATAAACGGCGATCTTCGGTGCTTTCTGGAGTTTGACCTCATCCATGTTCACCTGCGGATCTGCGATCTCCTGGAGTATGGCCGTAGACTGAACATCGGCGATCACAACAAAACTCACCCCGCGTATGGTGCATTCGTCTTCGATGAGTTTGTTGTATTTGCACATGAAACTGCCACCCCGGTAATTGAGCAGCCAGCTCACCTCAATATCGCGCTGCAGCGACCAATAAGCGATGCCATAGGCTTTCAGATGATTCTTCTGCGAATTGTCCATGGGAATAAGCAGGTAAGCGGCTTGAGCAGCCACCGCGCTTAAAAGAAACAGTATGATAAAGACGATTCGCTGCATCCAATAAAAATACGTTTTTATTTTGAATGTCGGATGAAGGGTTGGATATGCCAAATGAAAAAACAACCATGGAAACCTGAAGTGCCTAAAGTGCCTAAATTGTGCTAGAGTGCCTAGAGTTGGTTTTATAATATCGCTTCTTTTAGGATGGCGTGTGCGTTTTTGAATATCGAACCTGTTGCCTATTACCTAACACCTATTACTTAACACCTATTACCTATTGCCTAATGCCTATTGCCTATTGCCTATTCACACTTTCTCCTTTAACCTTTATTTTTCGTTCAGGCGTTAGAAAGGAGCATCTTCCGGGCTGTCATTATTAAAACGCGACTGCATGGTGATGGTATGGGCATCGAAGCTCTGGTTGGGGTTAAGCAAGGCACCGGGGTCGACATCCACCATTTCGAGGTCGGCGAAGCTGGCATATTTGCCGATGAAACGCAGGCGAACTTCACCCGTAGGACCGTTACGGTGCTTGGCAATGATCAGGTCGGCCATGCCGATGGTCGATCCTTTTTCATCATCGGTGATATTGTAATATTCGGGGCGGTAGATAAAAATGACCATATCCGCATCCTGCTCAATGGCTCCGGACTCACGCAGGTCGCTGAGCACAGGTTTTTTGCTGGTCGATCGTGTTTCAACCGAACGGTTGAGCTGCGATAATGCAATGACCGGGATATCGAGTTCCTTGGCCAGGCTCTTCAGCGAACGTGAAATGTTCGAGATTTCCTGCTCGCGGTTTCCTTTGTCGCCGGTTCCGCTCATCAGCTGTATATAGTCGATAACCACCATCTGAATATCATACTGCTGTTTCAGCCGGCGGCATTTTGCCCGGAAGTCAAAAATATTGAGCGATGGTGAATCGTCGATATACATTGGCGCCGAGATGAGGGTGCCGATTTTGGCATTCAGTTGCTCCCACTCATAGCCTTCGAGGTTACCTTTTTTCAGTTTATCGGCCGGCAACTGTGACTCTGCAGAGATAAGCCTGGTGACCAATTGTACTGATGACATTTCAAGCGAAAAGAAAGCAATAGGTTTTTTGAAGGTAACGGCAATATTCCGCGCCATAGAGAGCACGAAAGCGGTTTTTCCCATACCCGGGCGGGCGGCGATGACGATAAGGTCAGATTTCTGCCAGCCTGAAGTGAAGCGGTCCAGTTCGGTAAATCCCGAAGGTACCCCACTGAACGTTCCGTCGTGGCTGCGTGCAGCCTCAATCTGCTTGATGGCATCGGCCACAAGTGACTGCATGGTGCTGAAATTACGGCCCAGGCTGCCTTCGCTGATGGTAAAGAGGTTGCTTTCCGCCCTGTCGAGCAATGTAAAAACGTCGGTTGTATCTTCAAACGAATCACGGATCGTTTCGGTGGAAACGCGGATGAGTTCGCGCTGAATAAATTTCTGAATGAGAATACGCGTATGAAATTCAATATTGGCTGCAGAAGCTATGCGGTTGGTGAGCTGTGTAACAAAAAACGGCCCTCCTACCGCATCCAGTTCACCCATCGTTTTCAACTCATTGGTAACAGTTAGAATATCAATAGGCTGTATTTTGGTGAACAGGTTCTGGATAGCCGTGAAGATTACCTTATGGGCGTCCTTGTAAAAGATTTCCGGCTTCAGCAGTTCGATGACGGAAGTGAGCGCATCCCGCTCAAGCATGAGTGCTCCAAGAACAGCTTCTTCGAGATCGATCGCCTGTGGCGGAATTTTTCCATGTTCTGAAAAAGCAAGGGCTGTCGGGGCTTTCTTTGCGCGCAAACGGCTGGTTTCGCTCTTTGGGTTGTATTTTTCATCCATAAGCCAAAAGTAAAGATTATTCGACCTTTTCAAAGGTCCCCGACAGAGAATTTATGAACAAATCGGGGCACACCCGGGAAGTGTTAACTACGTATGCTTTTATAAAAGTTTACCTTTGACCTGGCTATCAAAGGGTGAAGGGGTCAAGGGGTGATGGGGAGATAGGGTGATGGGGCGATGAGGTGATGGGGAGATGGGGAGATGGGGAGATGGAATTAATTAGATCATCAGGAATTTGTCAGTACCTGGTTTATAACACTAAACAAAATAACACTTGAAAAGTACACTAAAGAAATATTATCCTGCCCTGTGCCTGATATGCTTATGCTTCACACAGATTACATCCCTTAAGGCGCAACAGAAATCCATTGATCAAAAAGTCGATTCCGTCCTGCATCTGATGACTTTAGAGGAAAAGATCGGTCAGATGAACCAATACAATGACGACTGGACTTCCACGGGACCAGTAACGGTTGACAATGAAAAAGCAATACAGATCCGCAAAGGTCAGGTTGGCTCGCTCCTGAATTGTGTGGGAACGGAACGGACCAGAAACTGGCAAAAAATAGCCATGCAATCCCGTTTGAAAATACCATTGCTCTTTGGGCAGGACGTCATCCACGGGTATAAGACAACATTTCCGATTCCCCTGGCGGAAGCTGCCAGCTGGGATATGGATGCCATTAGACTATCCGCAAGGATCGCCGCAACAGAAGCAAGTGCTGCCGGCATCCACTGGACCTTTGCCCCCATGGTAGATATTGCCCGCGACCCGCGCTGGGGAAGGGTCATGGAGGGCGCCGGGGAAGATCCTTACCTGGGATCTATGATCGCAACTGCAAGGGTAAAGGGATTTCAGGGCGATAAACCGGGCGATTTAAATGCATTGATGGCCTGTGCCAAGCATTTTGCGGCATATGGCGCTGCCATTGGCGGCAGGGATTATAATTCCGTTGACATGAGCGACAGGCTCCTTTGGGAAGTATACTTGCCTCCCTTCAAAGCAGCCCTTGACGCAGGTGCGGCCACATTCATGAATTCATTCAACGACCTCAACGGGGTGCCTGCAACAGGAAACAGCTACCTGCAAAGAGACATCCTTAAAGGGAAATGGAACTTTAAAGGATTTGTCGTAAGCGACTGGGGTTCCATCGGCGAAATGATAAATCACGGCAACGTAAAAGACGGGTACGAAGCTGCATTGTCGGCCATTACAGCAGGCTGCGACATGGACATGGAAAGCCGCAATTATAAAAACAGCCTGGCACAATTGGTTAAGGATAACAAGGTCCCCGTTGCGCTGATCGATGACGCCGTTAAAAGAATTCTGCAGAAGAAATTTGAACTCGGATTATTTGATGACCCATACCGGTTTTCTAGTGCAGAAAGGGAGCAGAAGGAATTGAACAACCCAGAACATGTTAAAGCGGCGCGGGAAATTGCTGCAAAAAGTATTGTGTTGCTAAAAAACGAGAACCATTTGCTTCCTTTATCCAAAAACATCAAAACGATCGCTTTTATCGGCCCTCTGGTGAAATCACTGAAGCAGAACAAAGGCTTTTGGGATGTGGAGGTACCGGGCGTGGATTCAAATTTTATTGTCTCACAATGGAAAGGGCTTCAAAATAAAGTGGGAAAAAACACCATCTTATTATATGCCAAAGGTTGCGCTTTCGAGGGTGAAGATAAATCAGGATTTGCCGAGGCCATAAACATGGCAAGACAGGCTGATGTTGTCATCCTGAGCATCGGCGAAAGAAGGAATATGAGCGGGGAAGCCAAAAGCCGCAGCGATATCAATATTCCCGGAGTACAGGAAGATTTACTAAAAGAGCTTCTGGCAACAGGAAAGCCTGTTGTAGTTTTGATTAATGCAGGCCGCCCCCTTGTGTTTAATTATACCGCCGATCATGCCCCTGCCATTTTATATACCTGGTGGCTGGGCAGTGAGGCAGGCAATGCCATTGCCGATGTCCTGTTCGGAGACTACAACCCATCTGCACGACTGCCGATGAGTTTCCCCCTGAGTGTCGGGCAGATACCCATCTATTACAGCCATTTTAACACAGGCAGGCCTGCAACAAGCGATGACAATCACAATTATAATTCTTCTTATATTGATCTGTCCATTTTTCCAAAATATGCCTTTGGATATGGGTTGAGCTATACTACCTTCACTTACAGCAATTTGCAGCTGAGTAAAAAGCAGATGAAAAATAACGAACAGGTGGAAGCTTCGGTAACAATTACCAATTCGGGTAAATACGCAGGAGAAGATGTCGTACAGTTATATCTCAGGGATAAAGTTGGATCCATCTGCAGACCTGTTAAGGAACTGAAAGATTTTAGAAAAATAATGTTGAATGCCGGAGAATCCAAAACGATCAAATTTATTATAGGCAAAGAAAAACTGTCTTTCTACAATCAGCAATTACAATGGGTTGCCGAACCCGGAGAATTTGAGTTAATGATTGGGTCTTCAGCCGAAGATATCAAACTGCGCGCCGGGTTTGAATTAATCAATTAAAACTGAGCAATGCATTCTCTGAAAACTCTCACGCAAAGAGGTTCGTCACCGTGGCGGGCAAATAATTTTTTTATGTAAGTTTGTCCCTTGCATTTAACACCTGATCCCTTTACTTTATCGTGATTGTTTTATTTTATATATCCCCTGTTATGAAACGAATTATTTATATCACCTTGGCATTTCTGTTCACCGGTGTTGGAATCTCCCAGGCGCAGGTCCGTAAAATGGTCTCACTTTCGGGGAAATTAGCCAATCATGGCAGCTATACTGAAATATACCTCGACTCGCTTGGTCAGCAGGAAGCCGTTAAGATCGCATCATCACCTATTGCTGCCGACGGATCCTTCACTTTAAAAACAATGGTGCTGAAAACAGATGTTTACAAGCTGAGGCTTGATGAAAACAATTTCCTGTTCCTTATTTTAAGCCCCGCCGAAACAATAAGTTTGCAGGCCACCGGACCTAAGTTCGATTTTAATGCCATCGTAAGCGGTTCGTCGCAAACGGAAGATTTATTGAATACCATGAAGGCCCTCGCCCCTTATATGCAACAAATCGACAGCATCAACAAGCAATATGCCGCTGTTGCCAGTACGCCGCGACAGGATTCAGTGGTTCCGCTGCTCATCGCGCATATGGATATTACGCAAAAAGCCATCAAAGATGAGATTATTTCACGCATCAGGAAAAACCCTGCTTCCCTGGCGTGGTTATTCTTCATGGATAAATTTGACCTTTCGGCCGATTTTGAAATCATGGATATTCTTGACCGCGGCCTATACAGCAAGTATCCGCAGAACGCCTTTGTGGCGCAACTCCACAAGCAGGTAACCGATGAACGTCGGCTTGCTATCGGGCAGGAAGCACCTGAAATAACACTTTCAAATCCCGAGGGAAAAACAGTAAGCCTTTCCTCCCTGCGCGGCAACATCGTACTCATCGATTTCTGGGCTTCCTGGTGTGGCCCCTGCCGCAAGGAAAATCCAAACGTAGTGAGCCTATACCAGAAATATCATGCCAAAGGATTTGAGATTTTTGGTGTATCGCTTGATAAAACGCACGAAGCATGGATCAAGGCTATTGCCGACGACCACCTTCCCTGGATGCAGGTTAGCGACCTGGGTTACTGGAAATCGGCACCGGCAGTACTTTATGGTGTGACCTCTATTCCCTTTACACTACTGATCGATCGTGATGGCAAAATCATCGCCAAAAAACTACGGGGTGAGGACCTGGAACAGAAGTTGGCTGAGTTAATGAAATAATTTTTACCACGGAGACACAGAGAACACAGAGAGGAACGGAGATTGTAAAAGGAGAAAAGAGAAATGCAAAAAAATCATTCTTTGTGAACCTTGAATATGAAAATGAGCAAGGCTGGCGCGCGTGTCCCGACGCGTGCCGGAGCACTATCCAATATTTTATACTACACAAAATATGAATTACGCGTATTCAAAGATGCGCATAAGCTGAGCAATTAGTTGATTAAAATTTCAACCCCGGTCATTGTTCCAGGCACAAGTCTCAGACTTGCCCCAGCAGGTATAGATTGATGATAATCATTTTTGGTGCGATCGTGAAGTCGTGAAGCCGTGCAGTTGTGAAGACAACTCTACCGCAATCAATCTCTATCAATCCCTTCAATCTCATCCATCCATTTCAATCAACCAACGATGCAGCGCAGCCGTTTCACCGACACATTGTAAAGCGTAGCGCTTAATTTCCTCCAGTTCCAATGTATAGGCTTCCCCTTCCAAAGCATCAGCTAATGCCAGGTATCGCACACCTGCCATGGTATCGCTCATGATGCCTGCTTTATCAGGTACCGTTCCCGGCAATTTAAAACCGGTAATTTCAGCCAGGTTTTGACCGCTTGCATACCCCGGATGGTAAATCATGCTTTCGGTAAAAGGCTGAAGCAGATTGATGACCACTGTGTTTGCATGCAGCACATCCAATCCCGGAAAAACTTCCGTATCATGACTAAAGAGCAGCAATGTCCGGAAGGGGCCAACTGCCGCTTTTAATTGTGCTGCAAAGGCAATTCCCGGATCGATACCCGGCGGAGCGATGTAAATGAAAGGTACAGCTTCCGGAGCTCCGGATAACAGCGCAAATGCATAAGGCAATTGCCCGTATGGCCGCATTCCGCTGAACAATGGCAAAGCCGGCCTTCCATACAGCAGCTTCAGGTAAGCAAACGGTTCCTTGGCCCGGCTGATGAATGTCCCAAGGGCAGCTTTATCCAGGAACAGCTCACCACTCAGATGGCTTTTGACCTGCATCTGCTGATGCGGCGTAAGTTCAGGTAATCCTGCAAGATCTTCCAATGCGGAAAAACCTGTGTCAAAATACTGTTGTTGCACTTCAGGTGAGAATGCATCAAGATCAAAAATGGAAGGACGTGGATGATTTTTCCAGCAATGCCCGACAAAATCGCAGGTATATGGATTATAACAATGCAATCCGACAGGGATCGAAGGCGAATGCGGCAATAATATAACTTCCTTTTCGCGCTGAATCTGAGCCAGGATATAATCCTGTTTTGATAAAACCTGCTCCAAAACGCTTTCCGAGGTAAAGAGTTTTTCAAGTTCAATTTCAGTGCCACGGATGTAATCACCGTTCACATGTAATATCCGGATATCTGCAAGCGGCAGGCCACTTCCTGTGATCACCCAATATTGAAGTGCAGCATCGAGCAGGTAAGTCCCGGAAACAGCACGTGAACTTTTTACTTCAATGCCTGTCCAGCCCTGTGATGTATGCACGAGTATATCCAGCATCACCAGGATTTTTTCATGCTGAAATGCTGCTTCATAAATAACCTGCTCTCCTGCGGCGATCCAGTCGGCAGTCATTGCCACTGAACGCGCATAAAGAAATGGTGATGCAGGTGTTGCATCTTTACCGCCCGGGAAGAGTTGCCGTGCCAGGACGCCTACATGGGTTCCCCTCGAAAATACGGCCTGCTGCTCCTGCGAAAGCGGATCACGCAGGAAATAGCGCTTCTTATATAAATAAAGCGATTTGAGACATTGGACTCCACGTATGAAGGTGGATTTGGATAAGGTATGACGCTCCATGAAAAAATTAAAAAGCTAAATATGAATTAGTTAACGGATCTGCGAAAATCAAAAGTAACAAATGGTGAAATTATGCATAACATGAGCGAAGCGATTTCAGGATTGCATTGAGAAATATGAGATATAATCTGCGAATATCAGCGTGCAATTCTGCTTCGAGATTACCTGGAAATTTTATGAGTGCAGCGAAAATGACTTAACTCAAATCCGAAATCTGCCATCAAAAATCCTTATACAGCAGGTATTTCTTCCGCATCACGCTGTATTTATCCAATTCCTTTTTCCAGCCAGCCCTGATCTCCGCCTGCGTCTGCCCCGCTTCTATCTGCCGGCGCAAGACAGGTGTCCCGGCTAACTTTTCGAAAAAATTACTGAAAAACTGTTCCTTATTTTTCAGCTGATCATAACTGCTGATGAGCCATTTCAACTCAATACGGCCATTTGTTTTAAGATCCTCTGCATCCGCTGTCAAATCTTTCCCCCAGCAGAGTTTCCCCTCGCATGGCGGATGTTCGCTTATACCTTTGATCGCAACCGGTGTAAAGCTATAACTTTCTTTAGCAAGGCCTGGATGGCCAAAAACACGAAATGGTGTGGTTGTACCTCTCCCGACGGATACGACCGTGCCTTCGAACAGGCAAAGCGAAGGATACAGGTATACGGAAGCCATATCCGGCAGGTTTGGAGATGGCTTAACAGGCAGATCATACCTTGAGGCATGCGTGTAATGTTTCAATCTTATTACCTTCAGATCACACTTTATTCCTTTTTCCAGCCAGCCTTCGCCATTTACTATCGTTGCATATTCTCCGATGGTGAGACCATATACCAGCGGCACGGGGTGCAGGCCGACAAATGAGGTCATGGCCGGCTCCAGAACCGGTCCGTCGATATAATAACCATTTGGATTGGGCCTGTCGAGCACCACCAGAGGAATATGTGCCGCAGCACAGGCTTCCATCACATAGGTAAGCGTTGATATATAGGTATAGCAGCGAACACCAACATCCTGTATGTCGAAAAGCATGATGTCGATCCCGGCCATATCGGCAGGCGTTGGCTTATTATGTGTGCCATAGAGTGAAACAACCGGCAAACCTGTGCGGGAATCAATGGCATTGGCAATGGCTCCTCCTGCTTCGGCGTTTCCGCGAAAGCCATGCTCGGGACCAAATACGCGCTTTACTTTAATGTCATGCTTCAGCAGGCTGTCCACAAGGTGTGTACGGCCGATCATTGAGGTAGGGTTTGCCACCACTCCCACATGCTTTCCCTTTAATATCGGCAGGTAAACCTGCATTTGCCCCGCCCCTGTTATGATAGCAGTATCAGCACCAGCCAATTCGCCGGCATTCTGAAGGGAAGGATGAGAAAATGAACAAGCCGCAAAGAGCGCTATAATTGCTGCCACACTTGATAAAGCACGGGGGATGGCAGTATTTTTCCTACTTTTACAATCTATTAACATGATCAGGTTTTGAATTTTGAATTATTTATTTCCGGCAGAATCAACGGCAGCAGCGATAACAAGTTCTCGCAGCCGCTTATTCGTGTGGCAGTGGCCGGAATAGCGCTTGGCCTTGCCGTAATGATCATTGCCGTCGCCATTGTGACTGGTTTTCAGCAGCAAATCCGCAATAAAGTTATCGGTTTTGGCGCTCATATTCAAGTGGCATACTTCGATTCCAACAATTCTTTTGAGTTTAAACCGGTTGACCGCAACCAGTCCTTCGTAAAAACCCTGCAGCATACACCGGGTATCAGGCACGTGCAGGCTTTCGGCACCAAGGCGGGTATGATCAAAACAAAGGATCAGATACAGGGTGTGGTGTTCAAAGGCATCGATACCGATTTTGACTGGTCCTTCTTCAAGGATAAACTGGTCCAGGGTTCCATTTTCCGCGTGAGTGATACGGCCGCCAGCGATTCAGTGATCATTTCCAAAAGTCTTTCCAAACTGCTCAACGTCCATGTAGGTGAAAACCTGAGGATGTATTTTATTGTGGATAACAAGGCCAGAGGCCGCAGGTTCGTGATCTCGGGAATATATGATACAGGTCTCGCAGAATTCGACATGATGTACATCTATGGTGATATTGGCCAGATCCGAAAGCTCAATGGGTGGAGCAATTCGCAGGTATCAGGTTTCGAGGTTTTTATTAACGACTTCAGCCAACTCGACAACATGGCCGCCAAAGTGAATGAAGCCACCGGTTTCGACCTGAAGACACAAACCATCCGCGAACTCTACCCTCAGATGTTCGATTGGCTCGACCTGCAGGATATGAATGTGATCATTATCCTTACGTTAATGGTGCTTGTTTCTGCCATCACAATGATTTCAACGCTGCTGATCCTTATCCTGGAACGCACCCAGATGATCGGCACACTGAAGGCTCTTGGCGCCAATGACATCAGTGTCCGCAAAATCTTCCTTTACCAGGCAGCCTTTATCCTGGGCAGAGGGTTGTTATGGGGAAATATCGTGGGAATTTCTTTATGTCTGGCCCAGCTGCAATGGGGCATCATAAAACTTCCCCAGGCATCCTATTTTGTATCGGTTGTACCCATAAACCTCAGCCTTATTCACCTGGCCATCATCAATACAGGCACTTTGATCGTTTGTATGCTGATGCTGGTACTCCCTTCTTATGTGATCTCGAGGATAACGCCGATAAAGGCCATTCGGTTTAATTAAGCCCGCGCATTAAAGGGATTGGACTAAAGTCCAGCTCATGAGCGTATATCAACATACCCCGGACTGAAGTCCGGGGTTAACAAGCCGATGGTGTAGATGTGTCACTTGCGCTATTATCAGATATTCCTATTGAATTTTAGGGTTTGGACTAAAGTCCAGCTCTTGTGCGTATTTCAGTATACCCCGGACTGAAGTCCGGGGTTAACAAGCCGATGGTATAGGCATGTGACTTGAAATATAATCCCGGCCATATCCCGGACTGAAGTCCGGGGTTGGTTACTTCTGATGCAGGCCACATTCCTTGTTCTGCGGCGACTCCCACCACCAGCGGCCTGAACGGACATCCTCGCCGGATTGAACAGCCTTTGTGCAAGGCTGGCAGCCGATACTTGGAAATCCCTGGTCGTGAAGCTTATTGTAAGGGATGTTTTTTTCCTTGATATAATCCCAAACCTGCTTTTCGGTCCAGTCAATCAACGGATTTATTTTGATGAGGTTATGCTGCTCATCCCATTCCACCATTTTCATATCCTGCCGTGTAACCGATTGCTCACTGCGCAGACCGCAAATCCATGCCTCCATGCCTGTGAATGCGCGGTTTAATGGCTCGATTTTCCGGATATGACAGCACAATTTCCTGTTTTCAATAGTTTCATAAAACAAATTGATACCCCGAGAGCGCACCATTCCTTCGATGTGCCTGGCATCCGGAAAAAATACCTCAATGGGCATCCCATAACGGTTCGTGGTTCTTTCCAGGGTTTCGTAAGTTTCAGGGAATAATCTACCGGTGTCAAGGGTGAAAATTTTCACGCGTTTGTCAATGCCGGCAATCATTTCTGTTATCACCTGGTCTTCAGCTCCCAGACTTGATGCAAAAACAATTTTATCACCAAATTCTTTTATAACAAGGTCAAGGGCTTCAACCGCACTGGCATTTACCAGTGCTGCATTGAGCATTTCTGTCTTTTCGATTGCGGTCATCTTTAGTAAGTTTAATGAGTCTTAAATACAAAAGTATACTTAATTCCCACCCCTTTTTTCTTTCGTTCCAGCAAGATGATATCATGCTGATTTGAATGCCGTGAAAAACATGGAAACAGACTTCAACTCAGTTTCATACCCATGGTGGTTTCGATCACCTAATTCTGGTGGTTTCGACTTCGCTCAACCACCGTATCCCTGAAGATCTGGCAATTTAACACTGTTGTGGTCCCCGAAGCCGAATGGCAGCAATCCGCAACTAAGCAAAGCGACCTCACGAGCGAAGCGCGTAATCCGCCAGATTCCTTACATTTGTTGGTCTCAATAAGTTCTGCTGCATGATGAAAGTTCATTTTATTGCCATTGGCGGAAGCGCCATGCACAACCTGGCTATCGCGCTCAAAAAGAAAGGATTCCATGTGACCGGATCCGACGACGAAATATTTGAACCTGCAAAATCGCGGCTTCAAAAATATGCATTGCTGCCTGCAAAAGAAGGCTGGTATCCCGAAAGAATCACCAGAGATCTGGATGCTGTAATTCTGGGAATGCACGCCCGTATTGATAATCCGGAACTCCTGCGTTCGCAGGAATTGGGCATTAAGGTATTTTCCTATCCGGAATTTCTTTACGAGCAAGCCCGCGACAAGCAGCGCATCGTTATTGGCGGAAGCCATGGCAAAACAACCATTACGGCAATGATCCTGCATGTGCTCAGGTCCATCGGCCGCGACTGCGACTATATGGTTGGCGCGCAACTTGATGGATTTGAAGTCATGGTCAAACTTTCTGAAGCTGCGCCGATGATGATTTTTGAAGGCGATGAATACCTGACCTCCCCCATTGACCGCCGTCCTAAATTCCACCTTTATATGCCCAACATTGCACTTATCAGCGGAATTGCCTGGGACCATATGAACGTGTTCCCTACATTTGAAAATTACTGCGATCAATTCCGGATTTTTGCCGGCCTGGTGCGTAAAAATGGTAAACTTATTTACTGCATGGATGATCATGCAGTCGTGGATGCCGTGCGGAGTGCAGATCCTTCGGTGGAACTCATTGGTTATGCCTTGCCAAGGTATTCACTTGTCGACGGCATTACCAGCCTGATCACCCCGGACGGAAATATTCCACTCAAAGTTTTTGGCCACCACAACCTGCTGAACATGAGCGGTGCACTGGAAATATGCCGTCAGCTTAAAGTCGCAGATACTGATTTTTACACCGCCATCAGCTCCTTTAATGGCGCCTCCAACCGCCTCGAAAATATCGGTACGAATGCGTATACACGTATCTTCCGCGATTTTGCACATTCCCCCTCCAAGCTTCAGGCTACCACCATGTCAGTAAAAGAACAATATCCTGAAAAATTCCTTGTTGCCTGCATGGAGTTGCATACATACAGCAGCCTCAGCCAGGCCTTTCTGGAACAATACCAGGGAACAATGGATGCAGCCGACCTGCCTGTTGTGTATTTCAACCCTCATGCACTTGCCATCAAGAAACTTCCCCCGCTTGATCCTGAGATGATCAGGAAAGCAATTGGCAGGCCCGACCTCATGGTTTTTACGGATTCACGGCTGTTATCGGATTTTCTGCTGAACTTCGGCTGGAAAAACAAAAATATCCTGATGATGAGTTCAGGAGATTTCAATGGTATGGATCTGAAAGCCTTTGCACAACAAATTCTGAATCTGGCTTAGACAATTTATCATGATACAGGCTTTTTATCAAAATTTATTAAACAGCACTTGGATCGAGATCGTTGCCGTAATCTTTGGGTTACTCAGCGTCTGGTATGCCAAAAAGGAAAAAATCCTTGTTTATCCAACGGGTATCATCAATGTGCTGATATACATTTACATCTGCTATGGTGCCGGCCTGTATGCCGATATGGGCATCAATGCATTCTACTTTGTCATGAGTGTATATGGATGGTACAACTGGAGCCGGAAAATTGATCCGAGTCACCATGTGCCCATCAGTAAAGCCACCCGTGCGCAACTCATGATCAGCTTCGCAGCATTTTTTGTATTCTTCCTCCTGCTGTGGTATGTGCTGGCGCGTTATACGAATAGTATGGTTCCTGTCTGGGATTCATTTACCACGTCGATTTTCATTGTATCCATGTGGCTCATGGCACTCAAGAAGATCGAGAACTGGCTGGGATGGATTATCGGTGATGCACTGGTGCTCCCGCTGTTTGCATACAAAGGACTCATATTTACCAGTTTTCAATACGCTGTATTTCTAGCCATCGCCATATCAGGCTACCTGGAATGGCGCAAAAAACTCAGATCCTAAATCCATGCCAATCCGCATAGCCATCACAGGCCCCGAATCAACCGGCAAATCATGGCTTGCCGAAAACCTCGCCAGGACATACCAAAGCACCTGGGTCACTGAATATGCCCGGGAGTACCTTGAAAAACTAAACCGTCCCTATACATACGACGACGTGCTTGCCATAGCCCGGGGCCAGATGGCAGCCGAAGATTCAGCCCTGCTGAAAGCTGATAAATTTCTGTTCAGCGATACGGAATGCCTTGTAACCAAGATCTGGTGCGATGTAAAATACGAGCGCTGCCATCCCTGGATCATCGAACAGATAGAAAACAGGCCATACGACTTATACCTGCTTTGCGATATCGATCTGCCCTGGCAGCCTGATCCCCAGCGCGAGCATCCACACCTGCGTCAATACTTGTTCGATCGCTATTATGCCGAACTCAACGAAAGGAAACTTCCGTTTGGCATTGTAAAAGGCAGCGGATGCGACCGTCTGAGTTGCGCCATGGAAATCATTAACCGCATGCTTCATGAATAGGTCACCAGCGTTAACAGGATATCTTTTTGCGTTTGCCGCCACACTGGCAGGCTCAACGGTCTATATATTCAGCAAAGCAGCACTATCTGAAGTCAGCCTGCCACAATTTGGCGTTTACTGGTTCAGCATGGCCATCGCATGGAATTCGCTGTTGTTGTTCCGGAAAAAGGAACGCCACAACATTGCATTGTTGAACAGGAAAACGGTTCGGTTCCTCATCATCATCGGCTTTACCGAACTAATCGCCACGGGTGCATTTTATGCAGCCATACAGGCGAGCTCAAATCCTACATTACCCTCGTTTTTGCGTAACCTTGAATATATTTTTGT
>JBBRRV010000022.1:0-30528 GCA_038246075.1 Bacteroidales bacterium | reverse complement strand
TCATTGAGAATGGGACCCATCATTTTGCAGGGCATACACCATGAAGCCCAGAAATCGACGAGCGCAATGCCGTTTTTTAACTGGTGCTGGTAATTGCCACTGTCAAGGATCACGATATTTTTATTTTCAGGTGCATCGGGTGTATTCTTCAATTTCCTGGCTGCAAAATAAAGATAGGCTATTGCGCCTGTTATAAGTATGAGCGCTATTATTACTGTGGTTGATGGCATCTTGTGGACTTTAGTGGTATAAATTTATTGACCGGTGTGTGAACTTACTGACTCTTCTTTCGGTCGACGCTGCAAAAGTAAACATTAGTTTTATATAAATCGCATTAGTATCACTTAAATCTTTTTAGTATCACTATTTTTTTTACTTTTGCCCTGACTAATATTTCAATGTGCATGATTTTTTCCGAGGGACTTACCCAAGAGCAGCTTGAAGCCATGTTTGAGAGCGACGACAAATGCCTCGAATTTTTGGCGAATCTTAAATGGGATAAGGGCTTTGTATGCCGCAAATGCGGGAATACCAATTACTGCATTGGCAAAACGCCGCACGCACGCCGTTGTACCAAGTGTAAATCTGAAGAATCGGCCACTACCGGTACCATTTTTCACAACTGCAAATTCCCTGTCAGCAAGGCGTTCTACATTGCCTATAATGTGTGTAAGGGGAAAGAAGATATCTCGACTTATGAATTCGCACGGCGTTTGTCGCTCAGGCAGATGACCTGCTGGAATTTCAAGACCAAGACCATTTTGGCACTCAATCAGATGCCATCGCTCACCGAGACTGAAAGGTCTGCCATCCAGAAGATGCTGGCGGAGTAGGAAGAAGTGGCGACAAGTATTTTGTCACGGACATTTACGATCTATTCTGCCTTCACGAGTATAATCTCATCAAGCATCGCTGTATTCACCTCTCCACTCATATTCTGATCCTGGGGAAGGACCAGGTCAAGTGAGAAATTGTGTTTCCCGGGTTGAAGCTTTAATTGCAAATAGTTGCTCTTACCCCAGTTCGACCATTCATCCTTGCCGCGCTGGGGCATCACAACCGCTCCCGCTACATTCCCATCGGCCAGCAAACTGCGGATCGCACATTTGTTATCCGTATTTACCGGGCCGGAACCGTTTGAATATCCGAAGAAAATAACATAAGTGCCTGCTGATTCGATGTTCACAGAAAAAGGAAATTTTACATTCTTTTCTTTGGTGAGGTCCACAAAACCCTGACCCGAAAATCCTTTGTAAGCCAGCGCTGATTTAGCTGCGAATGCTTCAGCCTCAAGCCTGATTTCACGTTGAGCTGCATGACGAATGACCGGCTTATCGGAGAAGGATTCATAACCCTGCTGATCATTGGTTGTAATCATATATTCAGCATAAAGGTCATCCTTTGGCAATACAAACCGGCTAGCTGAAGTTTCATTCAACTTCCCCCCATTACGATAGACCGTAAATTTCTGTGTTTTGACATCCTCTTTGAACTTCAATGTATCTCCCGACAATTCAATAACAGGTGCGGGTAAAGTATAATCTACCTTTTGCATGTTTAAGGTTTGTTCTTTCGGCAACAGGCTTTGAAGCCTGATCAGCACAATATGATTCCCTTTCATGCCTGCCGGGAGCATAGGAGTTGACAACTTCTTGCCATCCAGCATAAATGATTCAATCGCATTTCCGGAACCCTGTATTTTGATCTGGTATACACCGTTGCGATACCGAAACCCGGTAAGCTCTTTCTTCCCACCGAAGGATTCAGGTACGAAGGGATGAAAATACAAGCCATCTGGCTGAAAATCCATGCCAAAATATAATTTATATACCATGGCAAGATTTGCGGCAACACTCCATATCTGCCGGTTCGAATTGATGGCTGTGCCTTTGAAATCACCATTTGAAGCCACAAAATTTTCCTTGTTGGTCAGAAACAATGCCGACTGGCGGTAGACAGCAGCAATGCCCTGCTCAACAGCCACCTCATTGCCGGCCTTTGCTGCTGCCAGTGTCCAGTAAGCCTCGACAAAAGGCCATATGGCATCGTTATGGTAAGGTTGTATTTGCGGGATCTGCGGAAAAATGCAGGGAATCCCGAATTCAGTTACAGGTGTTGATGAAATCACTTTTGTGCGGTGGTCCTTATCTGCAATATCGAATAGTATGCAAAGGGCTTCGCCCAGAGCCTCGCTGCGCGGGGAACTGATCAGATAGTTTTTGCCATAAAGATATTGTGCATAATAACCTTTATCAGGCAACCAGAGCAGCTTGTTCAGGCCGTTTTTCACTTGTATGGCTGCTGATACATAAGGCGCTGAAGGCTTTCCAAGTATTTTTGCCATCTGAGCCAGGATTTGATTTTCCTCATAATGAACAGCATTGGTTCCAAGGTTTTGCGATCCATAAATATCAACGGGTTCCATCCATTTTGGGTAGGTTTGTTCGCGCCAGTCCAGGAACGAAGATTCCCCAAAATACAAACCTGTCGTGGAATTAAAGGCGGTGAGCCGGTCATCGTTCCAGGTGTTCGAAATAATCTCAAAACATTGTTCAAGCCAGTTTTTATCGCCGGTAACCTTATAAACTTCCCAGGCAGCGAGCGCCCAAACCGTCCTGTCAGTCGACACGGGCCAGGAGCCGCCCGATCCTGTATCCTGGATGATGCGCTTGTTCTTTACTTTGCGCATCAGGCTGACCTTCGCCACCTCAGGATTGATGATGGCCAGGGCAAGATGAATAGCGTAACTGATATCGCGCGTCCAGACACCATCCCATTTTTCACCTGCCATAAAAGCCCCGTCGGGCCTCATATCCTTGAGCATTTCCTCAAGTGAAAGGTTATAAAGCGCATCGGCAAGCATCTGGTCCGAGTGGTAAGACGCAAAAGCTGAGATGTCAGCACTAAGTTTCCAGGATGCAGACTTTGCAGTTTCCTTAAATGGATTCAGCGTTATGGTAACTTCATAGATGCCATCATGCCCGGGGTCTGTCAGTTCATATGACGGGTTATTGTTCAGATTTTCAAAATCCCAGGTCAGGGGTTCAGCCCCGCCGGCGATATAAACGCCTTTAAAATCATCCTTATAAATGCGCTGGCCATTGAAAAGCACATAAAATCCGCTGGTTTCGAAGGCTTTCATCACATCGCGCAGGTCCAGCTTCACATGCCAGCGTGTATTGGCAGGCAATGTGCTCACGGAACCAATTGTATCCACATACTGACGGCCGAATTTGATCATGCCAGAAGCGAACTCACCATTCACAGGCCGAACCGTTACAAAGTGGTCGGTTCCGGAAATCATTTCATTATCGCGACTGTTGAGGCTGAATTTAAAATGAAAGGTTGGACTGTACGCAGCATTCGCCGGGCTCTGGTAGTCGGAATGCAGTTCTGTTGCCGATAACGCCAGTGCTTTGTATGGAGGCTGTTCTACCCGGTTGCCATAAACTTCAAATTTTTCAGATGAATACAGCGCCTTTTCCTGCGCTGCCGAGACTAATCCAGCCAACAGGCAGATGAAAAGAAATACAAAGTTCTTCATAATCTTATTTTACAATAACAATTTCATTAAGTATTCCCCTGTCAGCCAGTTTGATCGAGCAGATGCCGGTGGTTTTATCCCAGCTCCATTGCACTTTTTCGGAAACCTGGTACCATTGCTGTTCAATTTTTTTACTGTCTGTTTTAGCTGCTTTGACCTTGTTTGTAATGACCGTTCCGGGACATTTTTCAAGGTGTAGCTTTATACCATAATTACGGCCAGCACTAGGTCCGAATTCTTTTTCGGCATGTTTTTCAATGGTTGTCGTCAAGGTCTCGTTCGAAGTGATACACCTGACAGCTGTCCTGCAGAAAATATCTTTCTTATAATCATTGGATTCCCCGTCATCCTCATACAGCGTATACGCAGCCGTGCGACCTTCGGCTGCAGGGAATATTTCGAATATAACAGGATAACCTTTTTTCTCCCCGATATATTGCATAACCGGCATGGTTGGAATGACGGAGCCACGCTTCACAAACATCGGAATTGTACTTAATTGCACACGATAATCAATCCATTGTTTGCCGCGGTATACCGTTTTGCCATCATTATAATCAATCCATTCGCCCTGTGGGAGATAGACTTGTTTTGATGAAGCCTCCTTTTCGACAACGGGTGCAACAAGCATTTCCTTCCCAAGCAAAAACTCACCTTCAACCCTGAATGTTTCAGCATCGTCGGGATATTCGAGCAGCAGGGCACGCATCAGCGGCATACCGGTATCATATGCATTGCGGGCATAAGTATAAATATATGGGTGCAATTTATATTTCAGGCTGATGGCATCACGGCAGATGCTTTCGGCTTGTGTTCCGAAGGTCCATGGTTCTGCCGCATTATTTCCTTCGTGGTGCGCGCGGCTCAGGGGATTAAACACACCGAACTGCATCCAGCGGATATATAATTCGGCCATGGCATCCCTGTCTTTGATATCCCCGCAATAACCTGAAATATCAGTGGTCCAGAAAGGGATCAGGCCCATCCCGGCCGAGAGGGCAAGCGGAATCTGGGCAGCCAGTTTGTTCCATCCACTGAGAACATCATTTCCGTCGCCCGAGTCACCCGACCATCCGAAAGTGTAGCGTTGCAATCCGGCATAGCCAGCCCTTGTCATCTGGAAAACACGCTTGTTAGCATTATGTTTTTCAAATTGTTCTGTCACCGCTTTATCCCAGGTGAGTCCGTAAATATTGTGAATCTCATTGTGCATGCCTAAAAAATGCTTCATGTTCAGGCGGTCGGTACTTTCCTCATTACTCCAGGCAGGTTCACCCATGTCGGTCCAGAAGCCGCGCACACCATCGGCGATTGCTTTCTGCTGGTAGTTTCCCCACCAGTCAGCTACGCCGGGCTTCGTAAAATCAACCACACCACAATTCCCTCCCCATGGCCAGGGCATGTCATAAGACTTTCCGGTCCGGATGTCTGTTGCAAGATATCCAAGCGAATCGGCTTCATGCCATTGTTTTGTATTGTTCTGCGAGATAACCGGATCCTGCGAAACAATTACTTTAAAGCCCAGATTTGCCAGGTCAGCCAGCATCTTTACGGGATCAGTATAATTTGGTTTTCTCCACTCAAAATCCTGCAGGTTTTGGGTCCAGCCTATATCCTGATAAATGATATCACAGGGAATCTGCCGTTTACGGAATTCACTTCCTACTTCACGCGCCAGTATTTCATTGGTATAAAGGCCGCGGCATTGGGAAAACCCAAATGCCCATTCGGGAGGCATGATAGGTTTTCCGGTCAGTTGTGTGTAGCGTTCAATGATTTGTTTGTAGGATGGGCCGAAGATGAAATAATATTCCATTTCTCCGGCCGGTGCTTCAAAAGAAAAATAGTTACCGGATTCGCTCCCGAATTTGAAGGCCGTTTTAGAGGTATTATCAAAGAAGATTCCGTAGCCGTAATTGCTCATGAAAAAAGGTATGCTTTTGTAGAGGGGGTCTTCATTCACGCCATAGCATGGTTTGTCGCTGTTCCACATATGGAAACTCTTTCCCCTGCGATCAAGGTTCCCGGTTTTTTCCCCCAGGCCAAAAAAGTGTTCATCCGGTCGCAATGTCTTATATGCAGCCTGCCACGTCGAATCTTTCACATATCCATGATCGGCATAGTCTTCGAAGAGCAGTTTCTGGTATTTGTCATAAATCCTGAGTTGGAAAGGATTTTTGTTTACCCTGATGATCAGCTCACTGGTATAAATTTCATAACGCTGCGGTAGTTCGGTAACACTGAGCAGACCTGATTTTTCAATTTCTTCACTGACAACGGCAAACGAGGCATTGTTGCGTGTGAAATCCCCCTGCTCATACCAAAGTTTGATGATACCCGGGCTGCACTGTTTCAGCAGAATATTCACCTTATTATCGCAATGAAATACAACCTGGTTAGCTGTAATTGCATAGGACCGGCAATTCCCCGGTGTCAGGCCTGTATGGCCGGTTGGCCGAGCCATAACTGCAGCGCCTGAAATGAACAGGCATATCAATAATATTTTTATATGTTGCATAATCGTTTTTTACAGAGAACCCAGAAGAGGTGTTAGTCTTGCCACACAAGAAGAGGCAGGGCAGTAATTTTTCAGCTTAACACATCATCATCATTCAAATTATTGATAATCCACAACAATCATATCCCAGTATCTGAGTTCCGGCAACGTGAAAGAAACTGAGCCTGCCTGGATTGAAAACTCCAGTGCTTCAGGGTTGCAGTGATTGAGATCCGGTGATGCAACCCAGATCTTTTTAACTGCCTTCCCAGTTGTAAAGGTCATTCTGACTTTGGTGATGCTCTTTGGAACGGGCTGTGTTCCGGAGTTATCACGCCAGAGCAATGAACTGGCATTCGCAAAGTTGATCAGGTGGATCACCTGGCTGTTTCCAAGGTCACGGCCCGTAAAGACTACGCTGCCCATATGAGGCGGCCAGCTGTTCATGGCCATCTGTATTGTATTACAACTGAGTGCTGGCGTATTAATGGTGCCTCCGTCGCGCAACAGATTTTCATAAGCAACAAGGAAATCATAATAGCTTATCATGGCATCGTTAAGGGCTCCGGGCATTTGCAGATTGCTGTTGGGAAAATATTCCTTTCCAAGCATATGCTCTCCCAGTTCCAGGTGTGATCCTCCGAAAGCAAAAATCACCGCATTGGTCAGCAATACGCCCGGCGTATTAAAGAACCCCGGCTTGCTGGCAAGATCATAATTCATGTAAGCGGCAAGCACCGTTTTTTTTGTTGAATTGCTGAAAGCATCATTATCCCTGATTATTTTTGCAAGGTCCTGGTAGCTGTCGTTCGGACCCCAGACTTCGGAATACAGAAAATCGACCGGAGAATTGGCGATATGCTGCTGTCCGTATTGATTCACGGCATTCATCACGAGCTTTTTACCCGGTTGTGCAGTTTTCATTGCCGATATAAAACTTCCAAAAGCAGCAGGAAGGTCAACAGTCTGTCCTGAATAATTATAGCGCGGCTGATTTCGGTTACCGAGCTGGTCGATATGAAAACCATCAAAATCAAATACCTGGTAGACATCACTGTTCCGGGAAGCCAGGTATTGTTGCCATTCCGGATTTGAAGGATCGGTAAGGTAAATATTGCTCTTGAACATCGGAGCAGGCAAGGGATGATAATCCCTGTTACTGTGTGAGGCGTCAGTAAACAGATACCATTGATCCGATACACCGTCGGATGCGGCATTGCTGAGCGCGCCATAGGCCAGGTTATATGACATGGCCTTCATATTTGTTGCATGCGCGGCAGCGATATAGGCTTTCACAGTTGTTAAATAGGTATCACGGTTGGCGATATCTTTCCAGATCAGGGCCGGATTTGCAATGGTTCCCGCAAGTGGTTTGTGATGATCCAATTGCCAGTCCTGAAACTGGATTCCGTTGATATGATGACGTGAGAGATTTTGGATAATATGATTGATTTCAGAAACCGGGAGTTGTGAAAATGCTGAAAGAAATCCATAACGCGGGAAACGATTCCAGTCGGAAGACACATCCACGGCAACGCTCCCATAAACCTTTTCTTTCCCGTCAACCAAGTCGTAGGCATCCACGAGATAGCCGGTAAAATCTTCGGCAGGTGCCTGCCAGCTCCAGCTTGTTGCTGTTGAAGATGATTCGGCGACTAACTGGTTCAGATGCCTGTAGCGGATTTTGGCTGTGGTGGGCAGGGATTTATCCATTGAAAACAATACCTGTTCCCCCGGCTTATAACAGGCCTTGTCAGTTATAATGGCAACAGTTGTTACGGAAGGAATTACCGGCACAACTGGCTCTGGATCATTCTTTTTACATGCAAACAGCATACATACTGATGCAATATAAAGTATGAAAGCGGATTTTCTGTTTATCATTTAGTCCCTGAATGATTTGTTGAGGTAAATAATTAAAATTAGGGGCTGCCTCTCACCGGCAGCCCCTCCAATCAACCCACCTAAAACTACTGTTTCAGAATACTGATACCAAGAGTTTCCAGATTGGCAACCACCGTATAATTTCCTGCTGCAGTAATTTTCCATTTGAAATCATCGGCTGCCCCGCCGACATGCCTGTACATATGCGAAATATCTGCCTGAACCGGCATATACATATCCTGTCCCCAATCGCTGCGGCGGTTAACCGGTAATTTGAAATCACCGGCTGTCATAGGGCCACTGTAAGTGAATATGCATCCATCGATGGCGCCCTCTGTCAATTCAACTGCTTTGTCAATGCTCCAGACTGCCGGGCTGGCGTCGCCTACCATATACAGTTTGGTTCTCTTCATCGATATGGTGTTATCCATCAGATTTAGTGTGATCACATAGTGTCCTTTCTTTGTAATCGTCCATTTATCATCACCGGCAGTGCCACCCTTATGCAGGTACATGGTTGAATCACTTGTTTTCTCGAACATATCCTGTCCCCAATCGTCGTTGCGGTTTACCGGGAATTTGAAATCTCCGGGCTTCATCACACCTGTGTAAGTGAACAGATATGGATTGTCGGGATTTGGTGTAAGTTCGGTGGCACTTGTTATGGTCCAACCATTGGGTGAAGCATCGCCTACCATATAAATATGATCATAAGCAGGAAGGGCAAGTTTGACAAGCGTGACCGTGAGATCAAGCAGGCTTACAGTCACTTTATACATGCCTGGATCCGTAACAGTGAATTGACCATCAGGCTCACTGTCGAGTGTCCTGTATATGATGTGACCGCCATCAGCACCTTTTTGGTATGCAGGCAGGAATTGTCCTTTGCTGGTAATAAACTTAAAACTGCCTGCAGAGAGTGCTCCCTTGTAAACAAATACAGTAGGATTGTCTGTCGTCGGTGCAAGGAGAGTAGCATTATCTGCACTCCACCCGTTTGGCGAAGCATCACCGATAATGAACAGCGTTTTACTTACCGGAGCGTAAGTCGCTATGTCAATGGTCACAACCTTGGAGGTTAACTGTGTTTGTGGTGTGTCATAAACGGTTGCAATCACCCTGGCTTCGAGCTTTGCCGAAATTCCCGCCTGAAATCCAAACTGGTTCAAAAGGCTTTCGTTCAGTTCGGACACTTTAAAGCTTTTTTCATATACGGCTTTGCCCATGTCAAAGGCCAGCGGATTGGCAAAATTATTTCCAGCTTTGTCAATCTGGAGGACATAGGATATGGAAGCCCCAGTTCCGCTATTCGACCCGGTGGTCCAATTGAGCGTCACTGCAGTTTTATCATCGTTTTTTTGGTTCAGGGTTACAGCCGTTACCGATGGGGTAACCGCCAGATCGCCTGCAAGCGCTATGTTCGTCGTTTCTTCTTTCTTGCATGAGGACAGGACGACAAGGCAAGCGGCCAGCATAAAGGTAAAAATCCTGCATGCTGATAACCGAGAGAATTGGTTTCCATGAGCAGAGGGCTGTAATATTATTGATCTTTTCATTTTTTCGTATTTTTCTTGTGAATCAGATAAGAAGCGTTCGGTTGATTAATACCCTGCATTCTGGGTCAGGTTTGGATTTGCATCGCGTTCCTTTTGCGGAATAGGGAATACCAGGAATTTTGCACTCATGTTTGATTTCCCGATTGAGTGTAAATAATCAATTCCAAATTGCCCACTGTTTACGCGAACAAGGTCGAACCAGCGCTGACCTTCAAAAGCCAGTTCCATCCGGCGTTCGTGCATTACTTTCTCGCGAAATGCATCTTTTGACAAGCCTGCCACTGCAGTAAGTCCGGCCCTGCTTCTTACTTCATTCAAAGGAGTTTCTGCTCCCGATGTATTCCCTAATTCATTCAATGCTTCTGCCTTCATGAGTAGAACATCTGAATAGCGTAATACAGGAAAATTCATCGGGCTGTTGTCGTACGAAGATGAAACCGATTTTGACACCAGGAATTTGCGGAGGTTAAAATTAGTCATCGAATATGACTTCAGGTAATCCTGTCCACCAAACTTGGGGCATCCTTCATACAATATAGTAACATCTTTACGCAAATCTCCCGGCTCATAGGAATCAACGAATTCCTGGGTGGGTTGGTCCCAACCCCATCCGCCTGCGGCCATGTCAGAACCCCGGGGTCCGGTAAAACAGCTTACCCATGATGCCTGATTTTCGTTTGACCAGAAATTGAATCCCGCATCACTTACGTATTGTATTTCGAAAAGAGATTCTTTTGAGTTCTTCTTTGATGGGTCAAAATTTTCGCCATATGAAGTGTTAAGCGCATATCCCAAAGCCTTCACTGATGCGCAGAGATCAACTGTTTTTTGCCAGTTTCCTTGTGTTAAATACACTTTGGCCAACATGCCCTGAGCTGCGCCTTTGGAAGCACGGCCAAGATCGGAACCGGAATAGGTATCCCTGGAAGGTAGCAGGTCGACAGCCTTGCTGAAATCTGCAATAATCTGGTCGTAAACTTCACTCTTAGGCGTACGCTTTGGGCGGAGGTCGTCACCAGGGTTAACAGGCTTCAGCACCAGCGGCACATCGCCGAAGAAACGCACAAGGATGAAGTAATAACTTGCTCTCAGGAAATAGGCCTCTCCCATGACACGGTTTTTTACATTTTCATCAATGTTCATTGCCGGCACTTTTTCCAGGATGATGTTGCATCGCAGAATTCCGGGCCATGGTCCGCGCCAGAGGTCAAGAACACCCTGGTTATCTGTTGATGTAATAAAATTGGCTTCATCCTGGGTTTCAAGCCCATCAGAACCGCCACCGGCCCCGACGATACTGTTTCCGGCCATAATGTCGGTGGTCCACATGCGCATATTGTACAACTTTGGCCATTGCAATGGCTGGTAGGCCCCGTTGATAGCAGAAATTGCATCGGATTCAGTCTGAAAAAAATTGGTTGAGTTAACGGAATATTCCGGCGATTTGCTCAGGAAGTCCTTGCTGCATCCTGCAAGTAGCACAATGAGCAGCATTACTGGGAAATATATTTTGAATTTCATGTGTTATTATTTTTAGGTTTTTGGTCAGCTGCCATAGCCTGATATCATTTTCAGCTGGTGCGAAAAGATTTCCTCACAACTTGTTAATTTTAATGGTGTTCGTGAGGTCGCTGCGCTTAGTTGCTCATGGCTATTTCATTTGAATTTGTTTTTGAGGATTAAAATCCCAGGTTAATACCAAAACTGTAAGTGCTGGTGACGGGATACACATTGTTGTCGATTCCGTTACTGCTCACTTCAGGATCAAAGCCGGTGTATTTGGTGAAGGTGTGAAGATTAAGGGCCGAAGCAAAAACCCTGACCTTGCTTAGATGTGCCTGCCTGATAAGTAGTGCAGGTAAGGAATAGCCAAAGGTGATGTTCTTAATCCTCAGGTATGAACCATCTTCTATATACCTGTCGGAAGGGCGGGTGTTCTGGTTCGGATCATTATAAATTGCCCTGGGCATTAAGTTACTGGTACCGGCACCTGTCCAGCGGTTGAGCGTTCCGGTCGTCTGGTTCTGGGCAATTGACATGGCTTCACTCCATATCCTGTTGGCATTGAGTATTTTGTTACCGGCAACACCTTGCAGGAAAATACTCAGGTCGAAATCTTTATAAGCAAATGAATTGTTTAATGCAAAAATGAACTTAGGATTCGGATTCCCGATAAATACCTTGTCTTTAGCATTGATAACACCATCATGGTTCACATCCTTGAAACGGATATCACCGGCTGAGGTACGAATGTAAGGATTATCCCCCGACACCTGCACGGCGTGGTTGTTCACATCTTCCTGGGTCTGAAAAATACCGTCGGTGAGGTATCCATAGAATTCGTTTATCGGGTAACCTGCCTGTATGAGTGCAAGGTTATAGTTCAAGCCAATACTTCCGCTTGGCATTGGAACGGTGTCATTGATACTCTTAACCGTATTCCTGTTATACGAGAAATTGAACGTCGTATTCCAGATGAATTCCCTGATCATATTCCTGGAACTGATGGAGACTTCTACACCTTTGTTCTCCATTTTCCCGGCATTGATGGAGGGAACATATACATCCGAGTAGCCTGTAGAAACAGGCACGGCCATAGGTACAAGCATTTTATCGGTATTCTTGATATATCCGTCAAGGGCAAGTTCAATACGCTGGTTGAACAAAACAGCATCAAGGCCGATGTTGGCCTGCGTTTGCGCTTCCCACTGCACATTCGGATTTGGCATTATATTCGGCACCACCGCAGACACCACACCATTGTTAAAGTTATACTTGATGGTTTGAAGTGCTGATGCAAAAGAGTAATTGCCGATCTCCTGGTTACCTGTTATCCCGTAACCGGCGCGAATTTTTAAGTCACTTATGAAGGTGAGCGGTTTCATAAAATCTTCCTCTGAAATCCTGTATGCAACACTCCCTGATGGAAAAACGCCCCATTTGTTTCCTTCGCCAAAGCGTGATGATCCGTCACGACGAATGGTTGCCGTGGCAAGGAACTTATCAGCATATGCATAGTTCACCCTTCCCATATAGGAGAATAATGACCATGAATTCAGGCTTCCACCAACTGTAGGTTGCTTTGAGCCATTATCTAATTGTTGTGTAAGATTGCTGGCGAAAGACTGTACCGACCCGTTCAGGTAATTGGATTGATTCTCCTGGGCACTGGTACCGGCCATTAAGGTAAAGTGATGTTTGTCGAACGTTTTGTCGTATGTGGCAGTATTGTCCCAAACCCAGGTCAGATTTTTATTATAGCGCTCGTAGAGGTATGAATTATCATTCGAACTTGAATTCCATTTATAATTGGGAGCCCAGGTGCGGTCGTTCCAGAAATTAGCCTGAAGGCCGAAGGTGGATTTGAATGTAAGGTTATCCAGAATCGAATATTCACCATAAATGGAGCCTATCAGGTTATACCCATTGGTTGAATTACGAACTGTTTTGGCCAATCCTATCGGATTCACCATATCGCCATCCCACATGGGCTGAGCAACCGGACCTGAATAATTACCGTTTTCCTGGTAAATAGCCTGTGTCGGCAATGCAAGCATGGTATTGCGTATATTATAGTTCCCGCTGGCTTTAACATCGTGGTTCAGCGTAAGGCTATTCCCGACTTTCAGTTTGTCAAACACCTTGCTGTCGGAGTTGAATTGCATCGTAAATCTTTTATATCCGGTATTGAGCACAATTCCATCCTGATCAAGATAGTTTCCCGAAACATAATAGTTTGTTTTTTCGCCACTGCCTGAATAGGAAAGTGAGTAGTTTTTCATCGGAGCAGTTCCAAACAGTGCTCCAATCCAGTCGGTGCCGGCGCCAAGAGAAGACGGGTCAGCAAAAGCCGGATTTTTGTTTAGTCCGGCATTTCCCAGAATTTCATTATGAAGGGTGGCATATTGTGTAGCATCGAGCATGTTGACCATTTTGGCAGCGTTCTGGAGTCCGAAATAGTAATTGAAATCCAGGTGGGATTTATCCCCTTTTCCGCGTTTAGTCGTTACAATTACAACGCCGTTTGCTCCACGCGACCCATAAATGGCTGTTGATGAAGCGTCCTTTAGTATTTGTATTGTTTCAACATCATCCATATTCAGGGTGTTTAATCCGGTAGATACCGGAACCCCGTCAATAACCAGGAGCGGATCATTGTTGTTGATGGTACCGACTCCGCGGATGCGGAAAGAAGCATCACTACCCGGAGTTCCTGAAGATATGACCTGCACGCCGGCAGCACGGCCCTGTAAAGCATCACTTACGCTGGGAACTGGTATTGACGTGATATCTTTTGTGGGCACGACCGAAATCGCACCGGTAAGGTCCTTTTTACGTTGGGTTCCATATCCGACAACAACGACTTCGTTCAGATTTTCGGCGGAAGGAATCAATTTTACATCTATCCGGCCCTGGCTGCTTACGCTGATTTTTTGCGTGATATAACCGACAAATGAGAAAACAAGCACTGCATTGGCATCAGGAATCTCGAGGCTGTATTTCCCGCTGATATCACTTGAGGTTCCTTGTGTCGTACCTTCGATGACAACATTTGTTCCGGGAATGGAAACACCCGTTTTTGCATCCGTTATGACACCGCTCACCACATGTTTCTCAACTTTTTCTTTTGGTGAAAGCACGATCAGCTTTTCATTCACGACATTATAACTTATCTCCGAATTTTTAAGCAATGTGCCAAGCACTAAGGCGATGGTTGTATTTCCGCTGACTTCAAGGTTTGCAACCTTGTCCATATCGATCAGATCGGACCGATAGAGGAATTTATAATCGGTTTTCTTTTCAATGCGGTCAAAGGCCTCTTTTAACGGAACATTTTTGAGCGACATATTAAGTTGAATGGTTTGAGAAAATACAGATGCATACACATTGGTTATTCCCATGATGAGTAACAACATTCCAATTTTCATAATCTTTAGTGTTTTTGGATACCTGGCAAGACAACGCCAGAATGAGGTACATGACCTTTTTTTCATAAATTTGCATTTAGTATGTTTAACGTTCAGTTCGGATTACCTTGTCACAAGCAAGGGTGGTCTGGAGAATTCAGGTCTTGCTTATTCGCAGTAAGCAGAATTTTGAATCTCGAAACATCAGAGGGTCGGGCGCCCAGTCCGGTCCTCTTTTTTTTGGTTATCCAGCGCGCATAGGTTGGGTTTATTTGGTTGGTTATTTGGTTATTTTGATTTCAGGTATATATCCCTATATACTATTTCATACTGGTAGGATTTCTGAGACGAAAGCTTGAGTGCTTCCATGGCCTGGTTGATCGTTTCCTTGTCAAATTCGCCTGTAAATTTGTAATCCCTTATTTTCCCATCAACAAAATGAATTTTTATATCATACCATCTTTCCATCTTTAATGCCAGCTGGTCAAAGGTTTCATTTCTAAAAATAAGTTTGCCCTCTTTCCACTGCATCTCCTCTTCTGTATTGATATTCGTTTTGATTTGCACTTTTGACAAATCTGCAACATACTCAGGCTTGTTCTCCTGAACTGCGCCTTTGGCGGTAATATCTTCCTTTTTTATGGCTGCACCTGCATTTTCACGCAGGTAGATACACTTTTCATTGGGTTTTAGAAATATTTCCTGATCCTGACCCTTGCCTTTTTTTACAGGTGTAATGCTCAGTTTGCCTTCAATCAGCGTAGTTTCTATCCTGTTTTCTTCAGGAAAGGCTTTAATATTAAATGATGTACCATAAACTTTAATTTTTATGGCTTCCGTAAATACCAAAAAAGGCCTTGCCGGATCATGGTGCACCTGGAAAAATGCCTCACCTACCATGGTCACTTCCCGTTTTTCTGCATTATAATTGCTTGCGTATCGGAGCGAGGATTCTGAATTGAGCCAGACCTTTGTGCTGTCGGGCAATACAACCCTGGTGCGCTGGCCTCTGGGTGAAAAAATGTAGGTAAAACTTCCGGCTTGTTGTTTCTTTAATTCACTATAACGGGTAAAGAAAAAGGCAATGGCCACAGAGCATAAAATAAGGATGGCAGCAGCTGCTGCCATGGCTATCCTGAATTTGTAGCGGGCTATGGTAAACTTTTTAACGGAGGGTTCTATCCGGTTCAGGATTGCCTGCCAGTCGCCGGAGATGTCATTCCATTTCCCGGATTTTAAGGCATCCTGAATGCGTTCATCGTCCATGATCTCCCGGAAAATTGTTTCGTTTAATGCTGTCGAATTTCGCCAAAACTCCAGTTTCCTTTCATCATCGGGTGAAAGTTCATTCTGCAATTTCTTGGAAATCAGGCCCCAGGGTATATTCAGCTTCATCTGACCATTGTTAATTATTGTAAATATCTGCATTATGTTCTTATGTGACTTTATAACTATAAAAACATCTCTGCCGGCGATAATGCCCTAAAGGACTATCGTATAATCTTTTCCTTTCAGCTAATGACACTTAACTTAGCCTCTACCACCAAAAGGAATGAAGAAATTATTGGATTATGCGGTGAAAAGGATGCTGAAGTGCAAAGGCTTCAGCGTGGATCGCAGTTTTTTAAGGGCAATGGACATTTGTCCTTCAACTGTATTGATGGAAATATCGAGAAAATCTGCAATCTCCTTGTAGGTTAGCTCTTCTTCCCTGCTGAGCCTGAATATCTGCTGGCAGCGGCTGGGAAGTGCATTGATGGCATTATTAATGATCGTCCCGAGCTCTGCCGTTTCGATGGCCGTATCCTTTGTATCAGTTTCAATAGAATGATTGGTTATGCTTTGCAGTATTGATTCCCGGAGTCTGGCATCACGCAATTGATTTAGGGCTTTGAACCGTCCGGCAGAATAAATATAGGATTCAAGGGAAGTATTAATTTCGATGGTTTCCCGGTTTTCCCAGAGATGAACAAAAATATCCTGGGCAATATGTTCAACCAGCAATTCATTTTTGAAAAGCAACAACAGATAACGGCTGAGGTTAGCGTAATACTTGTTGAAAATAACCTCCAGCGCATGAACATCCCCTTCTTTTATTTTCTGAAAAAGAAATAAATCTTCGGAACTTTTCGAATCTGTTACTGGGTTCATTTTCATGGCTGGAATGCGGCAAATTTATCGATTTTTGCGCATGCATGTCCGGAAAAACAACAAAATCATTTTCAAAAGATGTAAGGATCAGGCTGGCCTGGTTCGGCTCAGACTGTGCCAAGGTTCGGCTCAGACTTTGCCAAGGTTCGGCTCAGGCAGTGCCTGAGTCGCGCTATCCTTCAGGCTCTGCCTGAGTTCGACATTTTAATTGTTTTACAGGCTCAGCTCAGACTTTGCCAAGGTTCGGCTCAGGCTGTGCCTGAGTCGGTATATCCTTCAGGCTCTTGAGTTCGACATTTTAATTACTCGCAGGCTTTAACCTGCTAACATATGTTCGACTTAGGCGCAGCCTAAGCCGAACGTGGCCATCATTATTATATTAAACATGGTTGGACGCTAAGCCAAACGACAACATCAAACCGTCTTCACCCGGAAATCTGCTTTGATGACCTCTATTTGATAATCAAGGTCTGCATAATTTCGTGCACTTGAATAAATATAGTCTTCTGCTCTTGATACTATTCCGGCCCGAATAGGATTTTTGTGAATATATTCTATTTTCTGCTCTATAAATTTCTGACTGTAAATTAATTCTGCATGATTGTCATGTGTCCATATCTGGTGTTCCTGTTTGTTTTTAAACTTTGCATAATATTCAAACACGATTTTCATCCAATCTTTTCGGCTCTCTTGATTATCAGCGAGTATTTCAAGAAATTTTTTACTGGTATAGTTTTTAAAATCCCTGATGGTACCACTTAAATCACTTTTTTCGCTTTTCGCTAAAAGGTGTATGTGGTTTGACATGATGACATAGGCAAATATTTGTAAACCTTTGTTCATTTGACAATAAGAAAGGCTTTCGATCGCAATATCGCGATAAGCCTTCCGCGTAAATATATCCACCCACCCAACAATCTGGAAAGTTAAAAAATACAACCCTTCTCCTTCAGTTATCTTGTATCCTGTCGACATTTTGTAAAGTATTAATGTTAATACAAATATAATACTGCAGGCTCTAGCCTGCAAACATATATTCGACTTAGACGCAGCCTAAGCCGAACGCCGCCGACCGGCGTACATTTGTATCCACATTAAAATGTAATTTTACCATTAAATATCAGTTATGATGATATCTACTTATTAAACTGAATTGAATTTTATTGCAATGCCCTATCTCACTTTTATGACAAATCCTTCAAAACACAGCAGGCTTATATTTCTTTTGCGCCCCCTGCTTCTATTCGTGTTTTTTTATATATTGCCGGCACCTTCTGTTTATCCCGCTGCACCACCGAAATTTCAGGCTCTTAAGAAATGTCTTTTTGTAACCCCTCTCCGCTTAGCCAATTTGTCAAAGGCGGAACTTAATGATTTTAAATCGTTAAGAAATTCCGTTTTTGTTTCAGGGATAAATTTTGATGAAATCCCCTCCGACAGCCTTTCCTCCAGCGCACTGGGCGGCTACGACCTGCTGATCGTGCCGGTTGCTTCCGCAAATGAACTTTCATTGAAACAGTTATCCATGATGAAGGATGCTTTGAAATCGGGAATTAACCTTTTCTTCGACGGGGTTTCCCGACTTAATGATGAATTGGGGATCACACTATCCGCAAAGCCGCAAATGGTCAGCCGCATCCGCTGCCTTCTGTTCCCTGACATCCCTTTGTACTGGACAGATTCAGCTTACATAAAAACCATCAACACCGCCGGGATACCATGTAAAATTCTTTGTGTAGCGGATTCTACCCAAAACCCAATCTGCATAAGCCGCTCCGTTGGGAAAGGAAAGTTTGTATATTTTTCAACTTATTTCGATCCCATTACCCCAAAAGGGTATTCCCGGTTCCCTTTCCTGATTGAAACACTAAAAGCTGAATTTGACATCAAAGTACTGGCCGAACGCAGGGCCATGGAAATGTATTTCGATCCCGGAATGCGCGATACCGTTCCCATTGGAAAACTGGTCGAATTATGGCGAAAAAATAAAATCAAACGGATTCATGCAGGCGGATGGTACTACGACGAAGATTACGACTATGCAAAACTCATCAGATCCTGCCATGCAAACGGGATACTCGTTTATTGCTGGTTCGAAGCACCCATGATCAGCAGGACGTTCTGGGACAAACATCCTGAATGGCGCGAGAAAACAGTCTATAATAAAGATGCAGCCATCGACTGGCGCCTGCTCATGAACCTCGCAAATCCCGACTGCAGGAAACAAATATTTAAAGAATGGAGTACGTTTCTGACGAAAAATGATTTTGACGGGGTAAACTTTGCAGAATTATATTTTGAACCCTCTCCCGTAGGGCCCAACCTGCCCGAAAATTTTACACCGATGAACCTGCAGGTTCGAAACCAGTTTAAGAAACAGGCAGGCTTTGATCCGGTCGAACTTTTCGATACAACAGGCAGTCATTACTGGCAGCATCATCCGACAGACTGGAGAACCTATGCTGATTACCGGAAGAATCTGTTACTTCAGTTGAAGCAGCATTTTCTGGGTTTCCTGACGCAGATCCAGAAACAAAAAAAGGATTACGAGATTATGCTCACCGTTCTTGACGTGAGCCTGACTCCGGAATTATCCGATTTTATTGGCGAAGACACCCGGAATACATTGAAATTATATAAGCAGTTCGGTTTAACGATGCAGATTGAGGACCCATCAAACTGCTGGGGCCTGACGCCCGAGCGATATGAAAAAATGGGAATTAAGTACCGGCAATACATTAAAGCGCCCAACAAACTACTCTTTGATTGCAACGTGGTTGGCAGCCATGAAAAGGGCGAGGGTGGATTTCCGGCAGAAAAGCCTACAGGGGAAGAGATCCGGCAGATTACCTTTAATATGCTCACGAATATTGGCCGTCCTGTCTTCTACTCCGAAGATGCCATCAATATGAACGACTGGGAGAACATCAGCCAGACACTCGCCGGCGATACAAAAATTAAAATGATCCAACCGGATACCTGGATCATCAGTGCAAAAAATACAGTCATTATCCATACCGGAATTCCCGACGCCCGCCTGGAACTTGACGGCCAACCCTGGTATGCAGTTGAAGGAGATGCCGTTATCATTCCCCGGGGCATTCACAAACTGGCGCTCGACACCGGACCTTCCTCAAAAAACACAAACCGTATCCTGGCTGTTTCCGGAGAACTACTTTCCGCTGACTTCAGGCAGAATGGAATTGCATTTTCCTATTCGGAGGACATTGTTTCCTGCTATGTAACCATTGACAGGCAACCCTTGTCAATCCTGGTTGATGGTCACAGGCTAAATTGCGAGGTATTAAAAAATGCAGCTTCGGCCTTCACGCTTAAACTTCCTGCCGGAACCCATAAGGTCTTTTTAAATTTTTAGTGTTATTTTGGTAAAAAGTTTGATAAGACTGAATAAGCCTCACTTTCACGCACCTTTCAAAACCGTTTATACGGTTCTTATCACATCTTATAACTTCACTTTATCATTACCTTTGGCAATGGAAGATACAAAACAGGGATAAGTTTAATTGTTAACATTATGCATTATGCTCAGGATAATTGCCGATGATAAGATACCATTCCTGAGAGGGGTGCTGGAGCCTTATGCCAAAATCGCATACCTCCCGGGCGATATGATCACCCGCATTGCCATCAGGGATACCGATGCGCTACTGGTGCGTACACGCACCCTTTGCGATAGTGCACTGCTAAAAGATTCTCCAGTCAAATTTATAGCCACCGCGACCATTGGATTCGATCATATCGATACAGCATACTGCCAATCGCAGAACATTCACTGGGAGAATGCACCGGGCTGCAATTCTTCTTCTGTGCAACAATATATTGCATCCGGACTCATTCAACTTGCGAAATTCCATAAAACAGCGCTAAAAGGCAAAACAATTGGTATCGTTGGTGTCGGAAATGTCGGATCGAAAGTGGAGAAAATTGCCAGGGCCTTTGGGATGAAATTCTTGCTGAACGACCCGCCCCGGGAGCGTAAAGAAGGAAGCAGCCATTTTGTGACTCTTGACGAACTGCTTTCTGTGTCAGACATTATTACACTTCACGTGCCGCTCAATATTGCCGGACAGGATAAAACACTTCATCTTTTCAATGAAACGACCATTGGTAAAATGAAACCCGGCGCATCTCTGCTGAATACATCCAGGGGTGAGGTCATCGAAACTAAAGCCCTTTTAAATGCTTTGACTGAAGGGAAAATAGCTTCAGCCATCCTGGATGTATGGGAACATGAACCCAACATCGACCTGCAACTGATGGAGAAGGTCCTCATCGCAACACCGCATATAGCAGGCTATTCGGCTGATGGCAAAGCCAAAGGAACAGCAATGATCGTTCAGGCCCTCAGCCGTCAATTTAACCTACCGTTAACCGATTGGTTTCCTTCTGGTATTCCGCTACCCAATAAGCCTGTCATTTTCATCGATGGAAAGGGGAAAAATTCAGAAGAAATTCTCGCTGAAGCCATTATACACACCTATGATATCAGCGCTGATCATCAGCACTTATGTTCCTCCCCGACCACATTTGAACAACAACGTGGTCATTATCCTGTAAGAAGAGAATTCCCGGTGTATGCGCTTCATGTTAAAAGAACGGACGCATCGACACTCCAAACACTTAAACTTATAGGATTCAACGTAATAAAAGATACAGCTGATTAATAATTGTTTAAAAGAAAAAAAATGATGCCGCGGGAATACGTGTTCATCTAGCTATAGCGCTTAATTATTCACCTCTCAATCAATTATATTGAATCCCGTTCGGCCCGGGCACATCTAATTTATAAGTCATAATCCAGGCTAATGCAAAGAACGCTTCATCTTATGATAGCTTCTGGAGATTGGCATCATGTTCCCAATCTCCTTTTTTGAAATCGCAGCTAAATGCTATATACAGGTCGGGGAGTGATTTTTTTACATATCCCCTGAGCTTCGAAGGTCACTTTGTCAATAACATGACTATTCATGGTCAAATAACCTGCAACCGAAGTGGCTTTGAAATTTTATGCCAACTAATGCAGCACTCATAAACAGGATTGATGCCCGGCTATTGCCTCAACAGAACCTGTAAAACGTTACGGAACATAACTTGGAAGTATAGGATATTGATGAGTTGAAAATGCAAAACTGTATGATTAATTGCATGCAAAAATAACGAAACGCTTGCAAGTTAACCACCTGCAAGCGTTTATCATTGGTATCCGTGACCTCGGAGGGATTCAAACCCACGACCTTCAGAACCGGAATCTGACGTTCTATTCAGCTGAACTACGAGGCCATTTCTGCGATTAAGGATGCAAAATTACGCATACAAATCGGGATATCCATCGTTCACAGGAAAAAACACGCCGCTTCCCGCAAATCCAATCTTTCAATCGGATCAAAGTCCCGGCTGTTATATTTTTTCAGATGGTGAATATTCCCCTTGATTTCAGCTCATGCTTCGTGCATTTAAAAAAAAGCAGCCCCGGTCTGACCAGGAAAAATTTGTAATTTTTACGTACTTTTGACGTTGTCAACTAAATACAGTAACTTTATTTTCACCCTCAAATATAACAAACCATGTCAGAAAAGATTTCATCGAAAGTAGCCCCTGGTGTTGCCACGGGCGAGAGCGTACAGGAAATTTTCCGCATTGCCAAACAGGAAGGCTTTGCGATACCAGCCGTTAATGCCGTTGGTACCGATTCCGTAAATGCAATCATGCAGGCAGCCAAAGAAGTAAATTCACCCGTAATCATTCAGTTCTCGAATGGCGGCGCGCATTTCTATGCAGGCAAATTCCTGGATAATGCCGGTGAAAAGGCCGCCATAGCCGGTGCCGTTTCTGGTGCCAAACATATTCATCTTATGGCAGCATACTATGGAATCCCTGTCATTGTGCATACCGATCATGCCGCACGCAAATTACTTCCATGGATCGATGGTCTGCTGGATGCCGGCGAATCATACTTTAAGCTGCATGGCAAGCCACTTTACAGTTCTCATATGCTCGACCTCTCGGTAGAAACGCTCAAAGAGAATGTCGAAATCTGCAAAACCTACCTTGCACGCATGAGCAAGATGGGCATGACCCTCGAAATTGAACTCGGCGTTACAGGCGGTGAGGAAGATGGCATTGATAACACAGATGTGGATAGTTCCAAACTTTATACCCAGCCGGCAGATGTAGCATTTGCTTACGAAGAATTGCTGAAGGTGAGCGACAGGTTTACCATTGCTGCATCATTCGGCAATGTGCACGGGGTATACAAACCAGGCAATGTCAAGCTCCAGCCTGTTATCCTCAACAATTCGCAGAAATATATCCAGCAAAAGTATAATACCGTGGAACGTCCCGTAAATTTTGTGTTCCATGGTGGCTCAGGTTCAAGCCAGGCTGAAATCCGCGAAGCGATCAGTTACGGTGTTGTGAAGATGAATATCGACACCGACACACAATGGGCTACATGGCTTGGTGTAATGGAATATTACAAGAAAAACGAGGCATATCTCCAAAGCCAGATCGGCAATCCTGAAGGTGATGACAAGCCAAATAAAAAGTATTATGATCCGCGCAAATGGCAGAACGAATCGCAGAAAACGATGATCGCACGCCTGAAGGTGGCATTTGAGGATCTGAATAACATCAACAGGTACTAATCCTGATTTCAGCAATATAAAACGAGTGGCTCTGCAGTCGCTCGTTTTTTATTTAAAATGAACCCTATCTTGAGTTTGCTATCATCAGCTCCCGCGGTTTTATGCTCAAAACGGGGAAAGGTGAAGTGTTCACCATTTGTTGGGCATAAGGCCCGATCAGCAGGTTGTAAGGGCTGATTTCCTGCTCTGTCATGATAGCCACCAGGTTGGCCCCAATGGTCTTCCCATATTCAATGGTAGCTGTGGTTATATTATCAGCATCAATCCCTTTGGTTGTATACTTCACTTCTTCTTCGTCCATATATGCCGCAACCTGCTCTACATATTCATCAATACGATTCCTTACTGTTTTTACCTGTGTGCGGTAAAGCGCCAGGATATGTATTTCTGCATCGAAAAGTTTAGCCAGCATAACCGTAAAAGGCACTTTCTGCCTCGTTTCGAGCGTGCTGTCCACAGGCAGAATAATGCGCTTAAGTGTGCGGCTTACGCTCACTCCGGCTCTTACCGTAATTACCGGAATCTTAGATATCGATATAAGCTTATTGGCATTGCTTCCGATCCACAATTGCTCAAACCCGGAAGCCCCGTGAGTTCCCATCACAATAACCAAGCATTCCAGCTCTCTTGCTTCATCAATGATCTCGCGATAAACCTTACCTTCTCGAATGGTGTAATCAACCTTTAAGCCCGGAAATTCATCTTCATATTTAAGCTTAAGTTTTTCAAACTGGCTTTTCACTTCATCAATGAGTTCCGATGAAGCATCCGAGTAAATAGTGGTCTTCGTAATACTGGGATTATTGACCCATACCATATGGACTAAAAACGGCCCTCTTGCAGCGATGGAAACTGCATGTTCCAATGCATTGATCGAGCAATCCGAAAAATCAATAGCCGCCAGGATAGTCTTCATAAGAATAATTGTTTTAACCCCCATTAAATCGAATGCTAAGATAAAGAAAATGAGGTCGAAATGCAAGTGTTTGGTCGCAATTTTAAATTACGATAACATCAGCGCAGATAATGTTATGCATACATATAACATAAACAATATAAACACAAGGATGTTGAGTGGAATGTAAAGGAATTAGTTGATATCCTGAAAAAATATCTTCTCCCTAACCGGAAAAGCATTGGGATATTCGGGTTGAAGTTTCAGCAGGAACCCTTTGGATTCGATGAGTGTGCGGAAGTTTCCAACTCTTACGCGAAAGTAAGGCTCTTTGAAGGACATGTAAGCCTTTGTATCAGGATATCGTTCCATAAAACGATCCATGACATCGCTTGCCTTTTTCTTGCTGTTGTTTCCCGCGTCAAAAAATATCTGGAGGCGGTAGCCGTCGACATCACTCTGGCGTTCATTTAAAGCCTTGTGCTTTTCAACCAGTTGCCCTATACGCTCATCCTGGATAATTTCAATATTGCCTTTTGGGTCCTGCTGGGCAAAACTTACTTTCACAAAAAACAGTGTAAAAATGAAAAGAGAAAGGACAACTTTGCAAACGTTAATCTTCATGTGCTATTACTTTTTTATTGTCAGACTGCCTTCAATGGTCAGAACGCTGAGCTGGGATGCTTATTGTGAAAGCGAAACCGGAAATTACGAAATTACGAAATTGCACATGCTCATCGTTGCGCCTTTTGCTGCCGCGGACCTTCAACCTTTCACCCGGGCAGAATCGATGCGAAAAAAAATACACCGGTTTAAGCCAGCATAAAGACTTCTGATGGCTGGACGCTCAATACAGGTACCAGCGAAAAGTTAACCAGTTGCTGGGCAAACTGCCCGAGCAGGATATTGGCGTCTGATGATTCCTGTTCCGTCATAATAATGACAAGGTCAGCATCGGCTTCAGCGACGAATTCCAGTGTTGTATTGGTAAGGTTGTCGGCAAAACGAAATTCGGTATTGTAAACGACCCCACAATTTGCCAGATACTTTTCAGCCTTAACAACTGTAGTTTCTATTTTGGTCTGCAGTGATTTAAGCCGTGATGAATGTAACGCCAGGATATGAATCTGAGCATTGAATAACTTTGCCAACTTGGCCGCCACTGGTAATTTCTGAAGGGTATCAGCGGTGTGATCTATGGGAATAACGATATTGTTGATCCTTCGCTCTGCATCATAACTGGAGCGCACTGTAATGACAGGACATGGTGCATAGGATACGATGCGGAAAGCATTACTGCCTATCCAGAATTCTTCAAATCCTGAGATCCCGTGGGTTCCTGAAATGATGAGATCCGCCTTATTCAATTTGGCCTGTATGGCCAGTTCCTCATATACCTTTCCTTTTCGGAGTTTATAGCTGAGTTTTCCTCCGGTTAATTCAGGACGCACTGATGCAACGAGTTCTTCAAAATTATGTAAAAGTTCGTCGCGCAATTCGCCGGATTCGGGTGAAAAAGAGACATCCTGGCCTCTTCGGCTATCAACATACACCATCATTACATTGCATTTTACGGCATTTGCAAAATGAATGGCATAACGTAAAGCATGCGTTGAGCCTTTCGAAAAATCAATAGCCACTATAATTTCTTTCATGGTCAGATAGATTTGGAATAATTTTAGCTAAGGTATAGATATTTTTTTGAATGTGGATTTGTTACCTTTGCCCGTAACCCATTTTTTTGGCAAGCATAAGTAATCATGAATCAAAACCTTGACCCATCCGGCATTGAGATGAGCCCTGCCGAAAAAGAGGTGGAAAAAGTTCTCAGGCCCTCCGATTTCGATAATTTTTCGGGTCAGAACAATGTTGTCGGCAACCTAAAGATTTTCGTCGAAGCTGCCCGTCAGCGGGGTGAAGCACTTGATCATGTTTTACTGCATGGCCCTCCCGGACTCGGGAAAACCACACTTTCCTACATCATTGCCAATGAACTCGGCGTAAACATTAAAATTTCCTCCGGGCCGGTGCTTGATAAACCTGGCGATCTGGCCGGACTGCTTACAAACCTGGAAGAAAACGATGTCCTTTTTATTGATGAGATACACCGTTTAAGTTCGGTAGTGGAAGAATACCTGTATTCAGCCATGGAGGATTTCCGCATCGATATCATGATCGAATCGGGTCCCAACGCCCGTAGTGTGCAGATTAAACTAAATCCCTTTACGCTGGTGGGCGCCACAACACGCTCCGGATTACTTACTGCCCCGCTCCGCTCGCGCTTTGGCATCAATCTGAGACTCAATTATTACGACGCTGCAACACTTCATCGCATACTCATCCGGTCAGCAGATATTCTGAAGGTAAACATCACGGATGAAGCTGCTCACGAAATAGCGCGCCGCAGTCGTGGAACCCCCCGCATCGCCAATCTGCTGCTCCGCCGCGTGCGTGATTTCGCACAGATCAAAGGCAACGGATCCATCGATCTGGCTATCTCCCAGTATGCCCTATCGGCGCTCAACGTGGACAAACATGGTCTGGATGAAATGGACAACCGCATATTGCTTACCATCATTGATAAATTCAGGGGTGGACCGGTTGGTCTTACGACCATAGCCACTGCCGTGGGGGAGGATTCAGGCACCATTGAAGAAGTTTACGAACCTTTCCTGATACAGGAAGGATACCTGATGAGAACTCCCCGCGGACGCGAAGTAACCCCCGCCGCTTACAAACACCTTGGTAAGATCAGAGACCCTCAGCAGGGCGGTTTTTTTGATTGAAGCCGGAATGCACCATGAAAACCTCTGTCCCGGATCTTACGCAGGCTGTGAAAGACAAGGCTTTTGCCCTTGGATTTTCGTTTTGTGGCATTGCTGAAGCACGATTTCTGGTCGAAGAAGCCCCAAGGCTTGAGCATTGGCTCAAACAGGGATCACATGGCGAGATGGCTTACATGGCGAACCATTTCGATATGCGCCTCGATCCCCGCATACTGATGCCGGGAGCCCGCACGGTCATTTCGCTGGCTTTCAATTATTTTCCGGAACAAACTCAAGCAGTGGAAGCTCCCTATAAAATTTCAAAGTATGCCTACGGTATTGATTACCATGACGTAATCCATGAAAAGCTGGACCTTCTCGCCGGGTTCCTTTGCCAGTCTGTCGGTGAAATACACATCCGTACTTTTGTAGATTCGGCTCCCATTCTGGAACGTGCATGGGCCGTTCAATCCGGTATAGGCTGGATTGGCCGCAACAGCATGCTGATTTCAAGGCGTAATGGATCCTTCTTTTTCCTGGCCGAACTCATTACCGACCTGCCCCTGGAATATGACTTACCTGTCGCCGGAAATTATTGCGGCGATTGCAGCCGTTGCATCGACGCCTGCCCTACCGGGGCGGTCAAAGATTTCGCCATCGATGCCTTAAGATGCATTTCCTACCTCACCATTGAATTAAAAACAGAATTATCGCCTGTCCCTAAAGGAAGCTACGACAAATGGATTTTTGGTTGTGATATCTGCCAGGACGTTTGCCCCTGGAACCGCTTTTCCACTCCGCATGCAGCACCAGGACTCAACCCCCTGCCAGGTCTTCTGGAACTGGATGCTGCCGGCTGGGAGCAGATGACAGCAGAATCTTTCAGGCAAATGTTCCGGCATTCGGCCATCAGGCGCACCAAACTCCGGGGCCTGAATCGCAACATAAACTTCCTCAAAGACGCTTAAATTCCTTATAATTCGTATTCTGAACCTCTTTACCTAACTTAGCCGGCTCAAATTTATCCGAAATGGAAACCTCATCTGAAAAATTTACTATCGACGTCTGCTCCGAAATAGGAACCCTTGAAGGTGTCATCCTGCATACTCCGGGTCCGGAAGTCGAGAACATGACCCCCGTCAACGCTCAAAAAGCGCTTTACAACGATATCCTTAACCTGCCTGTTGCGTTAAAAGAATATAACCAGATGAAAGGCGTGCTCAAAAAACTGACGCGAACTTTTCAAGTCAAGGATCTGCTCACTACCGTGCTGGGCAAACCCGAGGTTAAATACGAACTGGTCAGGCAGGTATGCGAATTCGACGAAGCTTTAGAACTTCAGGAATTTCTTATGGGGCAGAAACCCGGCGAACTTGCCGCCAGCCTTATAGAAGGCGTGAAGATGAAGAAAGATAATTTGTCTAAATTTCTGGATGATGAACGTTATGCCTTAAAACCTTTGCATAATTTCTTCTTTACGCGTGATGCATCAGTGAGTGTTCGGAACAACGTGCTCATCAGCCGCATGGCCAGCCGGGTGAGGCACCGCGAATCGCTGATCATGCAAGCCATCTTCGATCATCACCGTAATTTTGACACAGAGATCATCAATCCAAAAACCAGCCAGCACTTTTGCAAGGAATTAAGTTTTGAAGGCGGTGATTTTCTGGTTGCCCGCGAGGACATTCTGATTGTAGGTACCGGACCGCGCACCACACATAAAGGGATCGACTTCCTGATCGAACATTTTAAGGCCAAAAAAGTCAAACAGCATATCATCGTTCAGGAACTACCTCTTACACCCGAATCGTTTATCCACCTCGACATGGTATTTACACTGCTCGATCGTGACCAATGCATGGTCTACGAACCCGTGATCATGCATCCGGGCAGATTCCTCACCATACACATTGCCATCGAAAACGGCGAAGTAACGTACATCGGAGAAGTGGACAACCTTTTGCTTGCCTTACGAAAACTGGGTATGGACCTGCAACCGATCTTTTGCGGGGGGCTAAAGGATACTTTTACGCAGGAACGTGAGCAATGGCATAGCGGGGCAAATTTCTTTGCTCTGGGACCGGGAAAAGTGATTGGCTATGGACGCAATGTACATACCATCGAAGAAATGAGCAGGCATGGATTTGCAGTTCTTAAAGCATCTGAAGTTATAGCCGAGAAGGTTATTCCCGCAGCATATGATAAATATGTGATCACTATCGACGGTTCTGAACTTGCACGCGGGGGCGGTGGCTGTCGCTGCATGACGATGCCTTTGCGGCGTCAGAAGGTTGATTGGTAGTTGTATATGAAATATTTAAAAGCAAGAGAGAATGTAAGAACAAGGATCAACGATTTTAGATTTAAGATCTTCTTTTATAAGTTGCGGCCATCTTCCTAAAATCTCTTTTAGTCCTCCGTTTCAGGTGTCAAATCTGCGCCCCATCGGTACGATCCGAAAGAAAATCCGGCCAGCTTCAGGGCTCTGTCGATAACAGTTTCGGAAAGTTCTTCAATACCGGAAGGCTTTCCGTAAAATGAGGGCGAAGCGGGGCATATGATTCCGCCTGCCTCGGTCACCGACTGCATATTACGGATATGAATCAGGCTATATGGTGCTTCCCGCACCATGCAGATGAGCCGCCCTCTTTCCTTTAGCATAACATCTGCAGCACGGGAAATCAGGTCGCTCGAAACGCCTGAAGCAATTCGCCCCAGGGTCCCCATAGAACAAGGGCAAATGATCATCGTATCAAACCCGGCAGATCCGGAGGCAAACGGTGCAAAAAAATCATTTGGCGCATAAACCTTAAAGGGTATCCTTTTGTAATCGTCGTTACCAAGCTCATATTCCCATACCGACCGTGCATAGGGAGAATATACAACGCCGCATTCTTCAATCTGGCTGGTGAGCTTTTGGAGCCGTTCGAGCAGCAACCTGGCATATATTGCGCCACTTGCACCTGTTACACCAATGACAATCCTGTGTTTTTCCATAAAAAACCATCTAACAAGAATACATTTCTTTGATACAGCTAATTATATTTTCTAAATAAATTTCAAGTTCCAAATTCAAAGTCCCAAGTTCCAAATCCCAAATCCCAAGTCCCAGGTCCCAAATTCCAAGATCCAAGTATTTCTATATATTTCTATGTATTTCCATGTATTTCCATGTATTTCTGTCTATTTCATAATCCTGTTTTTAGTTTACTTTTTCTGTAAACCTATTTCAGGACAAGACATCCTCCAAGTCAATATCGGTACCAACCGCCTCTCGTCCCTCGTCCCTCGTCCCTCGTCCCTCGCCCCTCGCCCCTCGTCCCATTCTTATATAAAGTTAGTTCCTGTTTGTGCCATGATTGAATGGTGATCGCCTTCTATAATCTATAACCTGTAACCTAAAGTAAAAACCAGCGCATCGCTAAACTGCCCGTAACCCCAGAAACGCCAGACATTGCCCGTAAAAGTGTCCTTCCTGATGGAGAAAAGCGAATTATTCGTGCGCAGGCCTGCCGAAATCCTTCCCATGACCGGGTATGAAATACCGGCAATAATAGTCAGGTTTTGTTTAGTAAAAGGATGATAATAGACATCTTCCTGGTTAAATCTTTCACTGGAATGCAACAGGAAAGAGACTGCCGGTCCGGCTTCCGCCACTAATTTG
>JBBRRV010000021.1:0-30696 GCA_038246075.1 Bacteroidales bacterium | reverse complement strand
TTCTGTATTGGTAAATAATTGATATTCAAATAGTTGAATCATTTATCATTATTTGTAATCCATTCAATACGCTAATGGCAAGTATCTTGAAGATCTTTCCATATTCAAAATTCATGCTCAAAACTTAATGTTCAAGTCATGTCTGCCTAGTGTCGAAACATTTCTATTCACACTAAATGACAATAATTTCAAAAACTCAGCTACCTGCCTCCCAACGACAAATAGTGCATTATAAAGCACTTTTAAATTAAAACAAGAACCAATAAAGAAATATTCATCAATTAGTGCTATAAAATTCACCTTTTGCTGAATCTTATATTATTTGTTATATATTTGCACAAAAAAGAGCCATAAAATGCACTTCGAAGAGTTAGTAAAAGCTATTAAAGAACGTAGAGAAGTTATGCAGGTTACACAGCAAACCTTAGCAGAACTATCTGGAGTTGGCTTAAGAACCTTGAAACAGTTTGAAAGCGGCAAAGGAAATCCAACGTTACTGACATTACAAAAGTTAGCCGATGTTATAGGCATGGAGGTATGCCTGAAGCTTAAAAATTTAACTCCTAACCAATGAGACAGGCAAAAATATTGTACAAGGATGAAGCGGCAGGCATATTAACACAACACGATGATGGCTCGTTTACTTTCCGTTATCTTGATTCCTGGATGTCGGACAGTAAAAAACAGGGTATAAGCCTTACTTTACCTAAAATCAAACAAGAATATCATTCAAAATTCCTGTTTTCATTTTTCTACAACATGTTACCAGAAGGTTCTAACAAGCAAATTGTATGTAAACATAATCGAATTGACCAGAATGATCATTTCAGCTTACTATTAACAACTGCAAAATATGATAGCATTGGTGCTGTGAGAGTGATTAAAATAAAAACGCTATGAGTTTACCTGAAATAAATTATTGCCCTGGTACATTGGCTGAAGGATTTCACACTTACAGCAGAACCTGTTTAAATAGAGTGTTTCAAGGTAGAAAAGTTCATCATGTATTACCATACGATTCACCGGCATCCAATCCTGAGACAGATGAACTATTTGAAGAAAACCGGAAACGTATGTCCATTTCGGGTGTTCAGGAAAAATTCTCTGTTTTGCTTGAAAAAAATAAGTTGAGACTTATTAATGAAGGAGAACGCGGTACATATATTCTAAAACCTATTCCCGGTGTTGGCAAAAGGCCAGATCAAATGCCTGCCAATGAGCATCTCACTATGCAAATTGCGCGTCAAATTTATGGCATTGAAACTGCTGAAAATGCACTGATCTTCTTTAAAAATGGAGCGCCTGCCTATATAACCAAACGCTTTGACGTCAATGATGATGGCACCAAACTGGCCCAGGATGATTTTGCATCACTTGCAGGCAGAACACCTCAAACCCACGGAGAACATTATAAGTATTTAGGAAATTATTTAGAGCTATTTCAATTAATGCAGATACATGTGCCTGCCTATAGATTGGAAGCACCTAAACTTTTAAAAATCCTGATGTATAACTATCTCTTTTCAAATGGAGATGCTCACTATAAAAACTTTTCATTGCTCGAAACATCTATGGGTGATTATCGGCTAAGTCCTGCTTATGACCTGGTGAATAGTCGTATTCATATAGAAGATAAAGACTTTGCACTGGAAGATGGACTTTTACCAAGAAACGTAGCTCAGGGGAAAATTGGCAAACAGTTTGCTACACTTGCGGAGCATGCAGGAATCATTGAAAAAGTTTTTTTAGACATTCTAAATCTTCTGCTAACTCAATCACAACAGGTGGAAAAAATGGTATCTTCTTCTTTTATGAACGAAAGCACAAAAAGAAACTACTGGCAGTCTTATCAGTCGCGTTTAAAACAGTTGACGAAGATCTGAGTGAAATTTAATAACGAGCATCATATAGAAAAAAAACAGTCAAAGAAAAAGAATGCAAAAGAAAGCCATCACGTCCGTTTAGGGCAAGGCCAGACCCTTCGGTCGCATTCATTTTATACTGTGAATTCATTTTTTTGATCATCTAATGCCAAGTGGAATCAACTGGAGATGTTTATAGGATATCCAGACTGTAAAAACTTGTCATGGTTCATTAACGCATCGAAACGTAGAAAATTAGATAACTAATTCAATTGTATTTCAATTGTATTTCTATCGTAATTCTATGGTATTTCTTGATATGCTGGTGACCGGCCTCATAAACCCAACAGGCCTCTCCGGTGCCGGCCTTAGGTGCCGCCACCGAAGTCGCTAACAATCAGATGTTTGGAAGCCCAGGCAACTATACCAATACGATGGGCGCCTTGTCACCCTCTGCTTATAATACCATCGATGATGGCAGCCCAAAAGCTTAGATGGTATGGACACTTTTCGACAGCGAATTCAACCTGGTGAAAAGCAGCAGTGGGATGTTGCGTGTGCCCGATGCACCCAATAAAACAGGCTCCTTTCTCTCCTTGAGCGATCTAACCGGCAAAGTCATTTTTAAAAAGTTCATTGTGAGCAAAGAAGAAGAAATGGATTTTAACGGAAGGCAACCTGGAATTTATCTGATTAGAACCAATTTGTCCGGAATGCCAATTCAGTAGTTAATTTTAAAATAACTGACTGAACTCCCCTCCTACTGAAATTAATTTAATGGATCCTCATTAAACTGCCCGATTCCGAAGTGTCAGCTTAGTTCTAAAAACTTTTATTTTTACACTTATTTTTGCACCCTATTTGTACCTCACTTCTGCAACATGTTGATTTATAACATGTTAAATTTTCTGTATTGGTAAATGATTGATATACAGATATATGACCCATTTAACATTATATAAAATTCACTTATTAGACCTGTGAGAATTATCTGGAAGGTCTTTCTGCATTGAAATTCATGCTCGAAACTTAATATTTGATTCATGTCTAACAGGAGTCGAAACATTTTTATTCACACTAAACAAAAATAATTTCAAAAACTTCTGATATACGATATGAATGGCATGATTGGGAATAAGCTAAACTGATAAAGGTGAAGGTTTTTCTGTTTATCATTATCAAGATACATGAAATATGCATTTTGTTTATTATACACGTTATAAATGGAGATAATCCATTCGCGGGTTCCTTTATGCTTCTCTTTAATAAATCGAACTGAAACGTCCAGCCTATGATACACCGGCATGCGGCTTTGATTTCTGCCCGGATAAGTGAAGGTATCATCAAAAGATTGTGAAAAAACAGGGAACGGACTATTACTAGTTACATAGGCATATTCGTAATTTATGGTCCCATACCTGCCATCAGGCAATGTGATGGCATTGCCTGTATTAAACAAAAAATCGGAACTGATAACAATATTCTTCCGGATGTTATAATTTGCAATCAAAGTAAAGTAATGCCTTCTGTCGAATTTGTAAGGATACCAATTACCTCCATTGATATGTTGAAATTTTCTGTAATTATAACTCAGCGTATAGCCAATCCAACCGGTAAATCTGCCTTGTTTCTTTTGAACCAGGAGTTCAATTCCATAACTTTTACCTTTGCCCCCTCTTTCAATTTTATCTTCCCAATTGTTAGCCCCTCCAAAAAAGCTGGCTCCTTCACTGAACTCAATCTGGTTTTTTAATGTTTTATAATATGCCTCCACGCTAGTTTCTATCCCTTTTTCTGCAAAAAAATAATAAAGGCCGGCACTATACAGGTGGCTGTATTGTGGTTTGGTTGTTTGTGTAGCAGGAACCCATAAATCCGTCGGCAGCCCAGTGCCATTGTTCGAAAGTAAATGAAGATTTTGCTGCATAAATGCATAACTGCACTTTACTGACAAATCTTGTTCTAATATATAGTTTATTGTGATTCGTGGTTGCAGTGATGAAGATACAGAATGATCTGTAAAGTATGAATTAAAGTGTAAGCCAACGTCGGCGCTTAATCTTTTAGTTATAGCAAGCTCGCTTTCTGCATATACAATTATCTCTTGTGAAGCAAGTTTCGATGAGCCTGAACTGGTATCCTGCGACGAACTTTTATAAATATTCATGCCAGGATTAAACTGATGATGAATGTAACTAGCCCCAAGTTTTACTGTTGCATTGTTCCGGACAAAAAAGTCAAAATCCTTTTTAACAATCAGGTCTTGTACACCGGAAACGAAGGATGTGCTTGCATTTTCAAGTATTTCATGGCTCGTATTGTCTTTCTGCTGATATTGAACAAAATTGTTATAGTCAAAATGAGTAGAAGCAATTGATAAACTTCCAAATAATTTATTGTTGTATTGATGATTCCACTTTATCGAAGCAAGTACATTTCCCCATCTGATATTACTCTGATAGTCATAAACCGTATTCGATAAAGTAACTGCTTTGTCTTTTTGGTTCAGAAATATTTTATCACGGCCATTGTAAAATGAAAACGACAGAGCGTTTTTCGAATTGAAATCATGGGTTATCTTAGCATATAAATCGTAAAAAGTATAACCTGCACTGTATTCATTGCCACTTCCCATTTTTGTAATCAAACGGCTTGCCAGGTCAACATTGCACCTTCGTAAACTAACCATAAACCTGGTATTTTTATTCATAAGCGGTCCTTCAAGAAATAGCCTGGATGTAAGTATTCCAAGTCCAAATTCACCTTTCAATGCTTTGGGATTTCCTGTCTTCATCCGTATATCAACCACACTGCTTAGTCGCCCACCATAGCGCGCTGGAAATCCTCCTTTTATAAGTTTCACATCGTTGATTGCATTGATATCAAACACTGATACAAATCCTCCGATGTGATTTACACCATAAAGGGGAATATCGTCAAGCAGTAGCAAATTTTGGTCTGGAGTGCCGCCTCTCACATATAACCCACTTGTTCCTTCATTGCCTCCCTGTACCCCTGGCATAAGTTGAAATGCCTTCAGCACATCAACTTCACCTCCAATCGCAGGTAGTAGTCTGATTTGCCGCAATGGAATATCCAGAACTCCTATTATAGGTTTCTCAATACTATTGCCAACAGCTTTTATTTCAACTTCCTTTAAATCGCTACTCCTGACAGAGAGTAAAATATTCACATTTTCCTTTGACGAACTAAATTTAACTGTATCTGACGTATAACCAATATAACTGAATACCACCGAAACCGGTAAGCTACTTATGTTGATGCTGAAAAAACCATAATTATTGCTGCTGACACCTTCGGATGCACCAAGTTGATTAACCGAACAACCAATTAGCTTTTCAGCAGTTTGTTCGTCTGAAATGTACCCTTGAATATTTTTTTGCGAGAAAGCTAAAAAATACGTACCATAAAAGACTAAAAATATAAAAAGCCGTTTCATTATTTTCTTTTTATTTTGCTGATTGTTGAACTAAATGCAGCCACAACACCTAATCCTCCAGTTACATTCGAGTACATGTCAAGTGGTTCGCCGGTAAACAGCATATTTCCAATTCCGTCTGAATGAACTTGAGAATTATAGGCATGTCGGGTATAATATTTACGATACAAATAATATTCACTGGATATGCACCGCAATAAGATATAACCATTTTTTTCAAGATCACTAAACCATAAATCATTCTCAATTCCGTAACCAGTAGCAATAGAAAATGATAACAATTGTTTTTTGCCGTTAAATAATTTGTCGCAAAAAAATAGACTTGTTGGAAAATAATCCCAGTCACCTTCATTTTGCACAATTTTATCTGGGACCAGGATATAATTTGGGTCATTCCTGTATTGATATGTATATTTCTTATCAAAAGAAGATTGTGATTTTGTAAAAATTACCACCTCGTAAAAGTTTTGCACGTTTGGATCGTCGTCAATCGTAAATGTAAGGTCACCATAGTATTGTTGATTTACAGCATCATATCCCGCAGGGAAATCTATTTTAGGTTCAATAAGCTCAATTGAATGGGGTATGATGGTACTTCCCTTAAGCGTGCCATTCTGAATAACTTCAATTGTGTATAATTCCCCTTCTGATGGTCGCACATTTGAAAGGTAAGTTCCGTTTTTTGCATTTGTCAGTGTGTCGGAAAATATACTATTTGTATAAAGCAACACAGTAGCATCATCAATGAAAGATGGCTTATTATTTAAAATCTCCGTTGTTCTGCCAACATATACACGTATTACGCTATCAGGATTAAGAATTGACTGGCAATACATTTTTGTATTCACCTCTGGCAATAAATCATCACGAATCTTTTTACAGGAAGTTGTGATGATTGCAAGAAACAGTATAGTAAAGCTGATTATTTTCATAAGAATTGCATATTTTTTGTTAAAAAGATTACCTCAAAAGCGTATTATTATCAAAAATGATCATAAAACGGGTTATTGTGCAATTAAAAAATGGTATATAACTGTGGTCTAAAGTATTGTTGTTTATGAGCTCAAATTACGATAATAATAAACTTTTGAAGCAGCCTCTTTAATTTTTAATTTACCATTCAACTGAACAATTTATTCCACAACAACCTCCAGGCAAAGCTGCAGTAATAACAAAGGTAATCGGTTTGATCCCCCAATGATAGTATCCGTTGTATGGAGCTGTTGCAATAGCATATTCTAAATTTGACGTCCGTTCCCCTGTAAATGGATTCCATTGTAATGTAGCATTGCTGGCAGAAGGTAAATAAACATTAGTTGTGAAATCATTATACAGTCCATTAATAGAATTACCTGAATTATACCAATCCTGGCTCCAATCCAAGTGCAGGCTTGCAGTTCCACCAATATATTCCTCACCCCATGCTTGATTCCAGCTACCCCAGAAATTTTTATGCTGTGCATTAGTGTGTAACGTTAATGGGTATCCTTGTATTGCTTGTGACCAATCAGTGCCAGAATTAGCTCCAAATGTTTGTATGGTTAAAGTTACATCAAGGTTTGCCCTGTTCTTTGAGTCACTGTTAACCCAATAAGAGGTTTTGTATGCTGCATAAGAACCCGATAAAACGCTCTTGATGTTTGAATTCAAATTTGAAGAGCCTGATTTTAATAATTCGTTGCTATTTGCCAACGTTGCATTTTTAATGCTCTTGGTGATATTCTCTTTGACGAAATAAAGCTCGTTGCCAACCATTACCAGACCCTCTCTGTTCAAATATATGGCTTTGCTTCTATCATATAGATTATAATCGATATAACTACCTTCAGGTTCATTTATTTCCTTTATAAGCCCATTTTTCAGAGATTCTGCATATTCCGGGCAATGTCCAGGAAATGGTATGTTTCTCATCTCTTCATCTGTTTTCCCTTCATAAGGTTTGATTTGCAATTTATACTCTTTTAAAGCGATATTCTCAAAGATACTTTTTTGTGATTCAAATCCCCTGCTTTTTTCCCATTTTGCAAGTTCAAACATTCCCAGCTTATTAGCTTTAATTTCAAAATCAATTAGTGAAGCTTGATCTTCAAAAATAAGCACGCCGCTTTCGCATTTGATACTTTTCATATTTATAAGATCAGATCCTTGTGAGTTATTGTCAGTTATTAAAACATCTTTTTGACATGCTGTAAAAATTATTACTAATCCAACTAAAAGTATAAATAGCTTATTCATAATAGATCTATTTTAAACAGTAAAAGGACTTCCAATCTCGCAGTCAAACAGGCAAATGACATAGCATATGCGAACCCGCGCAGACAATATTCGGTATTACCAAAATAACTGTCTGATAGATAATTTAATTTTGTAGTGCCTTTTTGTGTTTTTGTTCCTACTCTGTAAAATTCGTGTTTGGCAGTCAGCCTCACAGGGAAGCATCTTATTTTTAGGATAGAAATCGCAGGGTTAGCTAACCCCACTTTTAAAAATAAATTTCTGCTCGGTTAACTATATCCAAAAAAAAACAATGGTTATATGAATTTCAAGCGATTCATATTATTTGTATTGAATCTATATAAAAGGAAGTATATTATATTCAATCCTTTTATCTAATTTTAATAATATTATTTAAATACAGCGATTATATTAATATTTTTTAATGCGTTATAATTATGTTTTATTTGTATGTTTGTTTTTCTTCAAAAAAACTGAAACAGGTTGCTAAATATAATTGCTAGTGTATCGTTAAACGAACTGATTTCCAGTCGTTTATAAGTTAGTAAATTGACATTTTGACCATCATTATTCGCAAGTTGTTCACTTACAGGTGTTTTCTAGAGTAGAGTTATGTTTAGAATTTGTGATTTTTAGCAAATAGAATGTTCTACTTTTAACTCAATAACAACAATAGCAACTAAACTAGATATTCCGATTTTATGGCCCCCGCTAGTAGCATACGTAACAAAAATAAAGTTAGGATAGGTTTAAAGCATGGCAAAATATCTTTAAAAACATTTATTTTTACGCTATTTTTTGTACCTTATTTGCACATTACTTCTGCAACATATTGATTTATAACATATTAAATTTTCTGTATCGGGGGAATAAACCCTTGTTAAACATCGCGCTATCGCCCCATTTGACCTCCCCCCCTTTTCAATATTTATGTTAGGCCGTCTTAGTGCCATTATTAAATGATGGTCGTCTTTCTTGTAATTCCTGCCAGCTTCCGCCAGGAGGCTGTTTGCATAGTTTGCAGACTTTTCAGTGTTTGCAACTTTAGACCATTCATCAGTAATACCTTGTATTGTTTTCTTAAATTTGTCAATGGTCACCACTGGGATTAACAACTTATAAAATGGAAAAAGAAAAAGCAATACGGCTCTTCAACGATGTTAAAATTCGTGTTCAATGGGACGATGAACACGAAAAATGGTATTTTTCAATAGTTGATGTTGTAGGTGTACTAACCGATAGTCCAAATCCGAATAATTATTGGAAAGTAATGAAACACCGCATGGCGAAGGAAGGCAGCGAGTTGGTTACAAATTGTAACCAACTGAAAATGCAATCTTCAGATGGTAAATATTATAAAACAGATGTTGCCGATACCGAACAACTCCTGAGGCTCATCCAGTCTATTCCATCTCCAAAAGCCGAGCCATTTAAAATGTGGCTGGCAAAAGTTGGCAATGAACGTGTAAACGAAACGCAGGACCCGGAACTTACCTTCGAACGGGCGATGGAAACCTATCTGAAAAAAGGGTATTCCAAAGAATGGATTAACCAGCGGCTGAAAACCATTGAAGTTCGCAAAGAGCTGACGGACGAATGGGAAACCCGCGGTGTCAAAAAAGGTCAGGAATATGCCATTCTTACAGACGAAATCACCAAAGCCTGGTCGGGTTTTACTGCCAAACAGTACCGACAGTTTAAAGATTTGAAAAAGGAAAACCTCCGCGACAATATGTCGAATCTCGAACTGGTTTTAAATATGCTTGCCGAAGCTACAACTACCGAAATCTCAAAAGAGAAAAAACCAAAAACCTTCGGTCAAAGCAAGACCATTGCAAAACAAGGGGGAACCATTGCCGGGAATACACGCAAAGAAATAGAATCTAAAACTGGCAAAAGCATTGTTACACCGAAAAATGCAAAAGCATTAAAAGGCAGAAATAAAGAAATTGAGTAATAATGGAATTAAAATGCTATCAGCAGAAAGTATCAGAACAAATAGGTCAAAGAAAATGAAATTAACCTCATTGTTGGTTCAAATTTGCCTAAACGTCCCCGATTCTTCAGGGACAGGATATTTCTCAAAAAAATATTTTTTTGTACTTTTATTTGCACCTTATTTGTACCTTACCCTTTCAACACATTGATTTATAAATTCTTAAATTTTCTGTATCGATAATTAATTGATATTCAATATATTATGTATTTTCACTGCAATGCATAAGCGAACTATTAACATTATTGTTAAGATCATGCTCGCAAAATTCCACTTTTACACCTTCCATTTTTGGCTTAGCAACATTGCTAAGCCATCCAAAGGATGATTCATACAAAAGCAGGCAATATCATATTTTGGGCGAAAACTGTTGCCCAAAACTATTTTGATGATCATATAACTAAACCTTCATATTTTTAGAATCCTACCTTTGCAATTCAACTCATGAACTTTTGCAGAATATATTTAAAAAAATATCGGAACCTTTTTACGCCATAAAAAACAGACTGTTTGCCAGGCTGTACTTCGCTCAGACAATAAGTTTGTTAGGAGATGCCTTCACATGGGTAGGTATTGCACTTTTATCCTTTGAATTTGGAGGTACACGTTCAGCACAGATATTATCAACGGCCCTGATACTTCGTGTCACTGCATTCATAATCTTCGGTTCCTATGCCGGTGCAATAGCTGATCGTTTCGACCGTAAGAAAATCATGATTATCACTCACCTTGGACGTATGCTCATTGTGGGATCATTTCCTTTTGTTCATGAAGTCTGGCATTTATATGTGCTGATTTTTTTATTGAATATTTTCAATTCATTTTTCACACCCGCCTACAAAGCTGCTATACCCCAATTGATATCAAAGAAAGAAGAATTTGCCAATGCCATTGTGCTTTCCAATGCAACATGGCAACTTCTGGGCGTATTAGGTCCTGGTCTTGCGGGGGGAATGGCTGCATTAATGGGTTTGCGCATGATATTCTTCTTTGATGCTGCATCTTTTATAATTGCAGCCATTTTAATTTTCCTTATCCCCGGCAATCTTACTGTTATAGATGAATCGGCTGTAAGAACTGAAAACATCAAAAATATTGGTAATGATATTTTAATCGGCACTAAAGTTCTTTTTCGAAAACGGCCTATTCGCTTCGCTCTCTTTATTGAACTGGGTGCAGCAATTGCCGGAGCTCAGATTTTAGTAAATACTATTGGTCATATTAGAGGTGGATTACATCTAACCGATGTGCATTATGGCTGGATAATGGCCGCTTTCGGTGTAGGTGCTACCATAGCAGCTTTTACTACGAATTTTATTGACAGATCAACAAACAAAACTAAGGTACTCATCATAGGTGCTGTATTGATCGCGCTGTCGATCGGCATGGCAAATTTGGTTCCTTATTGGGTATTGGTCATACTCTGGATATTGGCAGGATTAGGACAAAGCTATACCGAAATGCCCTCTCAGATATTAATTGCTGAAAATACAGATCTTTCGCAGCAAGGCAGAGTTTATGGAGCTCACTTTGCCTGGTCGCATCTCTGGTGGGCATTTGGATATCTTATTGCGGGCGTAACAGGAACCTATTTTGCCATCAACGAATTTTTGATCGGAAGTATTCTGAGTATTTCTTTATTGGCCGCTTTGTGTATGTATGAATATCGTTTTCGTAATAAACTCTAAACAGGTTTAATATGTGAACTTTATCCTTAAGTATCCGATAGATCTAAAAATTTTTTTTATGCTATTTTTTGTACCTTATCTGTTCCTCACTCCAGCAACACATTGATTTATAAATTCTTAAATTTTCTGTATAGGTAAATAATTGATTTTCAATTCATTAATATTATCGTAAATAGCAAAACACACACATCAGGCAATAATATTGTTGTGATAACACACTTCGGAAACTACCGAATTAGTGACAAGTTATTCTGACAGCCAGGTAAACACTCGGCTAACATTACCGCCAAAGTCGTTATTAGTTGGCTTCCTTAAAATAAGCAAGAGCCTCATCTGCTGACGCGCAATCCTTATAACGTCGTCACAAAGGCCTTGTTAGATTTAGTTTTTCTGCTGTGCTCAAAAGCCACATCTAAGAGGGCTTCACCAGCAGTTCCATTACATTACGCTCCAGTTCCATTTCATTTCATTCCATTCCATTCCACCACTGCCCATGCATTTCGCAGCCCCACCGCAACAAATGGCAATTAAATCCGGTTGCTGAGAAGCCTACATAGCGAAGCCGAAGGACAGCCGAAGCACACCTTCATAAGCTGTTCATTCCCAACCCCATGCCTTAGCCAATTCCGTTTAATATGTTGTATAATAAAAAAAGGTGTACTTTCGTCATGTATAAAGTACAATTTTTTATATACATATACGCCAAATTTTAGTACATATATAATTTTTATCATATGTATAAAAGTGATTATGCAAAAATAAAATGCCGGTCTTGCGAAAGCCAAAGGGCTGACCACCCCATGTGACAGCAATAATTATTTGAAGTGGAGACCAGAAACCACTAAAAAAAACGCGAAGGAACCGAAAAGCCTTATGAGTAAGTAGTAAAAATAAATAGCATGAAAAAATTAAAAAAACAAAATGTAATTGCACTTATAGGATTTATCAGCCTAGTGTTTGTAACTCTTTACATTTCGAGTTGCACAAAAGACAAAGTAAAAGGATGCACAGATCCAACTTCTTTAACTTACAACCCTAAAGCTGAAGAAGACGATGGGTCCTGCACATATGCTACAGCTTACGATTTAACAAAGCTTAATGCGATTAAGGTCACAGCCGCTCCGGTAGTTAACGGTGAAATAGACGCTCTTTGGGCAAATGTACCTGAATTAACCATCGCACTTGGTGAAACAAACAATCCTCCAAATATTGCCTCAAAAATTAATAACTGCACTGGATGCCATGCTTATAACAGTAACATCACTGTAAAATTAAAGGCTGTTTATACAAATGATAACATTTATTTTCTCGCAAAATGGCAAGATCCAACAGTTAGTCTAACACGAAACGGTTCATTCTCTTTTGCAACCGGTGCTTGGGCAAAGCCTTTTGTAAACGAATCAGAAGATCGTATATCTTTCTACTGGCCAATGGCTGGAGCTAAGGGTAATCCTTACGACACCAAAGGCTGTATGGCAAAATGCCATATGTATTGGCCACAGGATTCAGATCCACATCCACATGCAAACGGCGATGCTATAGTTGATGATGCATGGTTAGAAAGTGGCCGTGCCGATTTGTGGCACAGCAAAGCAGCCAGAGGTGGAGCAGTTACATCTGTATCAGGTTCCGGTTTGACTGTCGATCCAGCGACGCATGAAGTTACCGCAGGTAAATTTACTATGATTGGATATATTGATGATACCTATGTTGATGTTTGGTCTGGCTCAAATGGAGAAGATGGTGGCCGTTATGGAGATGCCGGAACTGCGGCTGCATCGCATATTCGTATTGCTGATAAATCACGGCCAAAATGGATGGAAAAAAACCCAACAGATTTTGCAGATGCAATGGTGCTAACTCAAAGTGAAATCGATGGCGGAGAATGTGCCGGAAATGCAACTACTGGTGTAAGTGACGCAGATGCAGCTATTTATTGGCCAAAATATGCAACATTAAAAGCTGTTGTCCCTGAAAGAGTGTCCGCTGTACCAACCGGAAGCAGAGCCGATATTACTATTGGTGCAGTTTGGGAAAATGCAACCTGGACGGCAGAAATAGCCAGAAAACTTAATACTGGTAATCCTGATGACATCCAGTTTACTGATTTGCTTAAAGAGTATTTATTTAACGTGGCAGAATTTGATAATTCAAGACATGGTTATGAACACAGATGCTCTAATAATCTTTATGTGAAATTTATTAAATAAATTTCGGATATATTATTTTAGAAAGGGATATTAATACAATATACAAAGGAGCCAAAAATCTTAGGCTGCTATCGTATTAGTGTTAGTATTCCTTTCTTTATATTATACTTAGGCTTTAAGTACGAGAAAACCAGCCCGTAACATATCAACCTCCCAAGCTTCACGACCCTCCTTTTATTCACCATGTTAATAGCCATCACAGTATACCTGGCGGCATCAATGGCCTGATTGTGAAAAGCAACAAGAAAGATAAAAGCAAAAAAAAGAATGCGAAGTTAGGCTGAAACTTCAGCCTTCCAACAAAACCCTTCGGGCGCATTCATTTTTTTGTTCCAACCATCTGCGTGTGCTTTATGATTAACAGGCCAAAAAATGTACAATAGGCATTAACATTGTCGTGATAACACGCTGCGAAAACACGCGGGTTAGTGTCAACTTATTCTGAAAAAAATTACACACTCACCATCACACAAAAGAAAGGGCCTCAATGATTTGAGACCCTTTCTTATTGCATCCTTTATGATAAGGCATCGACAAAATCTTTTATTATTTTTTAGCAGGGAATTTGGTTGTATTTTGTCCCATTGCCATCATATCCCTGATATCTTGATCTGTTATGTTGATAATTGGCATGGCAGCCGCAGTCGGACAACCACCTTCAAAATGGTCAATATCATTTGGCATGCCCCAGATTGATTTGTGTTGTATTTCGTGTGGATCTTCCCGCAACATGACACCTATAACCAATCTTGGGTTTTTACAATAAACATTTATAGTAGTTCCGTCAGCACCGTGGCATGATTTGCATTTTGCATCATAAACGACCTGACCATTAGCTGCATTTCCACCTTTGCCAATGTTCGAAAAAACTCTGGTACCTGTTGGATAATTACCCGTTGTAGTCATATCATAAAAATCACTTACGTTATGAGCCGTTTCTTTCAGGAATTTTGTCAAATTCCAGATTTGGGCATCTGTTAAGAATTCACCATAATTTGGCATTGCATCATTTATAACTACAGGACTTGTAAAGTGTCTTCCGCCTGCATGCTTAACAGCATCAAAAACTTCTCTGATTGAATGCGCTTTAGCATAAGTGTATAAATTACCTGCAGCAACTACCGGATAAGTTGCCGACCCTGGCTTGTTGATAAGAACACCTTTTTGTCCTAACAGATCCCAACCGTGACAACTTTTACATCTAAAGAAGTCTGGTTTTGCAATAATTGCAGCATCAACAGTTTTACCGGCTTCTCTTTGATAATTGATTACATGGTCGTAAAGCCTGGCGCCCTGAAGTCCATCAGCAGCATCATAAGCAACCTGATCTGCACTTGTCTCGTCTTTTTTACATGATGTTAAATACGAACTTGCTCCTATCAGCAACACTATTGCCAGCAAGAGAATAAATAATCTGGAAGGTTTTTTCATTGTTCTTTTTAATTTGGTTTGTTTTAATTGTTGTTTGTCTTGAAACCAGCAAACACACGCAGCCGCAGATCGGGGGAAAAGAACTGATACACGGATGCCGAATGTCGGAGATTCTTAAAAACAAATTAAAATAAATGCACCGGCAGAATAATTAACAGGCAACCGGGTATTTTCTTTTTGTTCTTTGCGCCAAAAGTACTTTATGAATCTGTAGTGATTTGGTAGTTAGCTTCTATTTTGAGAAAAAAATACTTAAAATATGGTGAGATGTATCAACTTCTTGTTGATTTATATCATTAATATATGAAATGTCCATATGGTATAAATCAACAATTCGTTTTACGATCGTGAGGCCCAGGCCAAGAGATTCTACTTTTGAGTTGTTCTTGAAGAACCTTTTAAATAAATCATCAGGATTTACCGATAGAGGTGTTCCTGAATTTTCAATTACCAGTTCATGATTGGTAAGTTTAATGAAAATATAACCTCCTGTTATATTGTGCTTTATGGAATTGCTTAATAAATTGCTGATCAAAATATCCAACAATACCGGATTCATCAGTACTACCGGGCTTTCCACAAAATAAGTTTTTATCTCAATTTCTTTCATCGAGATAAGGTCTTCGAAAAGCGCTAAATGTTTCTCAATTGATTGCTGCAAATTGATAGGTTCGCTGGCACTGAACTGCATGTTCTCAATTTTTGAGATCAAAAGCAAAGCATGATTAAGTTTTGAAAGACGATCGGCAGAGTCAATGATCGCGGATAGTGAATTCAATTCATTTTCGGGAATATCCCTGGATTGAAGAATTAATTCACATTTGGACCTGATGATGGCAAGAGGTGTCTGAATTTCATGAGAGGCATTTTCAATATATTCCTTCTGAATAAGGTAATCCTTTCTGGATTTATTGGTCATCGCCAGTATTACATTGTTCAGTTTAGTAAATTCATAAATATTTGTTGGTTTTAATTCCAATGGCTTACTCTTTGTTATATCAAAATTCTCAAGTTTCTGTATAATAGTATAAAAGGGGTTAAATGTTCGTCTTGAAATAATAATGTTTACTAATAGCATTACCAACATTGAGGTCCCAAGTAGTATCAGAACAATCGTCGCAATACCTTTAACAAGATCTCGCAGCTCAAAGAACGATTTAAACAGATAGAATTGATAAGGCTGGTCCTTAACTTTATATGCAAAGATTAAAACACGATGATGAATATTACTTTCTTCAAGGTCGTCAAACAGCAACGTATCTTTTATGATATTAATCGGTATGTACTGAGGGATTGAAACAATCTTAACTTTTATTTCATAAATGATATCCAGGTCGGGTAATGTATTATTATGATCAATATGTGAAATAATCTTTTCTTTCTGTTTTAAAAGTACAGTATCAAGTTCCCCTGAAATTTCGGAAATGATAAGCTGATAGAAAATAAAACCACCTATTGTAAAAACAAATATGGATGAGATCAAATAAAAGATGCTCGTTTTTGTGAGAAGTTTCATTGGTCTGAAAATTTATACCCTATTCCATAAATATTCTGTACATAATCTTTTCCTCCCTGTTCTATAATTTTTTTTCGAAGATTCTTGATATGGCAATACACAAAGTTGAATGATTCGGCCATATCAATTTCGTCGCCCCATAGGTTTTCAGCGATTGACCCTTTTGTAAGTGTCCTGTCTTTGTTTGAAACGAAATAAACAAGTAGGTCATACTCCTTTTTTGTCAGGACAAGGATTTTGCCATTAACCGATACTTTTAGGAGGGATGGATCAATTGTGATCTCATTGAAAACAATTTCGTTTTTGCCTTCAAAGTTTCTTCTCCGGATGAGCGATTTAATTCGTGCATTCAATTCAGAAAGATGAAAGGGCTTTGTCAGGTAGTCGTCTGCACCGATCTCAAGCCCTGTGATTTTGTCATCGAGTGATTTTTTTGCTGAAATAATTATTATCCCTGTTGTGGGATTAATCGTTTTAAGGTTTCTGATCACATCAAGCCCGTTCCCGTCAGGCAAGGTTATATCCACAATAAGGCAATCATAATTGTAAAGGTTGATCTTTTCAATGGCTTTCTCGTATGTAAGACAAATTTCACATACGTAACCTTCAACTTTCAGGTATTGCGTAATACTTTCGGACAAATGCTTTTCGTCTTCAACAAGCAGGATTTTCATTGAAATCAGATGTTAATATCAAACAAGGAGTGCCCGCCGGCTCAACCCAGGCTCAACAGCACTGCAAACTTTGCTGCGAAAGTACCAAATATTTAAGAAACACCAGGTTAACATATCAGAATGATACTATTCCAGCTTAACGTTCGTGCCTTTCTTTCAGTCATTTGTAAAGCCCATGTGAAAGCATAACCTGGTCACCGTCCTCATTCTTAACCGTCTGGTATATGAGATAGCAAATTGAGGTAATCCGATTAAAGTCGGATGATAACGCCAACGATCTCAATAGACAGCCAAATGTTCCCTGCAAGTATCACAATAGCAAATGAAGTACCTTTCGTTTTGAAATAAAATAAAACGTTGCAAGTGTCTCAAAACATTTTATTTTGCCTGTATTTTTGTTCCTTATTTGTACCTTACTATTTCAACACACTGATTTGTAACATGTTAAATTTTATGTATAAGTAAATAATTGATGTTCTGACAGTTACCTATTGAGCTATTTTTCAGGTTTGGATCAGCATTATAACCATCGGTTTGCAGATCACCGGAAAAGTGTTTTAGAAATTCTTCCATACCTTCGCATCCCCTGGTTTTCTGGTAATCAAACAACACCAATTTGTGAACCGGATCATCATATAACCAGTGATATCCTTTATATACTGCCCCGGGATTATCCTTTGTTAATACTGGAATCGGGGTTTCGGCGGCCATCAGGTAATCAGTAGCAGTGATTTTGTTTTTCAATACCTTGTAAAGATATTCTAACAGGGTGCATGAAGCGTTAAACCAACAATTTATTGTTGACCCGGCTATGCTTACATCCTGGCGTATGAACATCTGAGCCTGAATGTAAAAATGACAGGTGGTCAACAAATTTGCCAATCAGCATATGGGCTGGCCAGCCAGCTTTGATTAAAGTTACATAGAACACTTTCTGAATGTGGTAAATATGTAATATAATTACATTATTGTGTAATACTTATCGCTGGAACAGCGTGTAATTTTGCCCCGTAATTAAACGGGGCATCATATACTGCCGGTTAACTGATAAATCCTGAAATAATTAGTAAATAAATAATATAAACAATTAACATCAAAAAAATGAAAAAAATATTATCCATTCTGCTGATATCATTTATTTGTGGCGGATTAGCCGCACAATCACTACCGCGAATTAAAATATTAGCCACAGGAGGAACCATAGCAGGATCCGGAACATCCACTGAACATGCATCCTATATTGCAGGAGCACTTCCCATCCAGGACCTGATCAATGCAGTGCCGGGAATTGATAAAATAGCCATCATTAACGGAGAGCAAATTTCAAGTGTGGGTAGCCAGGATATGACCATTGATATCTGGTTGAAACTCAATAAACGTATTAATGAAATTTTCAAAAACAATGAGGCAGATGCTATCGTAATTACGCATGGTACTGACACGCAGGAAGAGACAGCCTATTTCCTGAACCTTACTGTACGGTATGATAACCCTGTTGTTTTAACAGGTTCGATGCGCCCGGCCACAGGTATGAGTGCCGACGGACCGAAAAATTTATTCGATGCGATTACTGTGGCAGCAAGCCCGCTCTCAAAAGGCCGTGGCGTAATGGTTTCTTTCGATGAAAGTGTTTATTCAGGCCGCGATGTTGTAAAAATAAATACTACGCATTTAAATGCCTTTAACGCACCTAACACCGGACCTTTAGGCCAGGTGTACGACGGAAAAGTAATTTACTACATGCAGTCGCAACGTGCTGCCAATAAGAATACACCTTTTGATATCAGCGGGTTGACCACACTTCCAAAAGTTGCCATAGTAGAATTATATTGTGATGTTCCGAACCTCGCTATCAACGAATATGCTAAAGCTGATTTTGATGGTGTCGTAATTGCAGGATTAGGCAATGGGAATCTTAATAAGTCAAACACAGAAGCTGCATCTGCAGCAATAAGCAAAGGCATAATTGTTTGCCGCTCTACGCGGGTCCCTTCCGGTCGCGTTACGCTTTTTGATGAAACAGATGATGCTAAACTAGGAACAATTGTAAGTGATGATCTTAATCCGCAAAAAGCCAGGATCCTTTTGATGCTTGGACTTACGCAAACCAAAGATAAAGAAGTACTGCAGGGTTATTTTTTCAAATATTAAATTAATATTGTAAATCAAACCATAATGAATCGAATTATATGCTTGATAAGCTATTTTGTGCTAATTACTTTTGGTGCAACAGCGCAATTGCACAAACAGTCGGATACGGCAAACCGCCAAACCATCCGCATCATTCCGCTCGATAAGGCATTACTGCTGAAAAACATGTCCCTCATTGCAAACATGCAATATTCCAATAACAGTTATTTCCAGGATGGGAAATTTACAAATAACAAATTTGCGCTGAACCAATTCCGGCTGGAAATAAAAGGACAGGTAACCGATCATGTTTTTTTCAGGTTTCGTGACCGTTATACACGTAACCCGGAAACACAGTCCGTTGATAATATCAGCCATTCCACCGACTTAGCTTTTATCGGCGTTGATGTATCGCCAACAGTTAGCTTAGCTTTTGGTAAAATGTGCGCTGACTATGGCGGATACGAATTTGACGCAAACCCTATTGACATCTATCAATACAATGATATCGTCGATTATGCTGACAATTTCCTCACCGGAGCCCAGGTATCATGGAAAGCTACAAAAAATCATCAATTTACATTTCAGGTGTTAAATTCAAGAACCAGGTCATTTTCGGAAATATATGATTCTGTTCCCGGTGTTGAAGAGACGCAATTCCCTGCTGCTTATGTAGGCAACTGGAGAGGAAATTTCCTGGATGGCAAATTTTCCACACTCTGGAATTATACGCTGATAAATGAAGCTAAGAACAAGTACATCTATTATACAGCGTTGGGCAATCAGTTTGCTTCAAATAACTGGTTAATTCAATACGACTTTAAATACGAAAAAGAAGATATTGACCGTACCACTCTCGTCACAGGATTTGTCCCGGATGGTTATGACCCATATCCGGCTTTAAATACAACTTATATCGAGCATTGGCTTCATGTCGAGTATGCCTTAAATCCCAAATGGAAGGCTTCAATCATCGGCATGGTGAGTGATGCTTATTGGAATGGCAATCAGGATATTGGAAAGGATAATCATCTGCGCACAGCCTGGGGATTGATACCCTCTCTGGAATTTTATCCTTTCAAAGGGTTAAATCTAAAATTTTTCACCACCTACGTAGCAAGATTCTATAATTTTACTGATTATTCCAAAACAAGATTCGGATCAGTAAATTCAACAACCGGGAGAATTATGATCGGTTTTATTACACCTCTCGTGGTTTTATAAATATGGAGTTTTAACTGATAAATTAAACTGTTTAACTGCTGCTCAAACTTATAAATCGCAGTGAGTAATAGTCGTATATTGAAGAGAGCCGACCTTCAATTCCTGCAAATTCTTAAAACGTTAAAATTAATTATTACAAAATAAATTATAATCATGAATACAAGAAAAGAACACGATTTTTTAGGCGAACTCGAAATCCCTGAAAATGCTTATTACGGAATTCAAACCTTTCGCGGCATGGAAAACTTCCACATCACAGGAGTTCCAATTATGTCGGAACCATTGATGGTAGCTGCTTTAGGCTATGTTAAGAAAGGAGCTGCAATGGCCAACCGCGACCTTAAAGTTTTTGATGCAAAAATTGCTGAATATATCATCAAAGCATCCGACCGCGTAATTGCAGGCGAATTTAACAACCAGTTTTTAACCGACTTAATCCAGGGAGGTGCAGGTACTTCAGTAAATATGAATGCGAATGAAGTAATCGCGAATGTAGCTCTTGAAATGATGGGGAAGAAAAAAGGGGAGTACAGTTTTTGTCATCCCAACAATCATGTCAATTGTTCCCAGTCGACCAACGATGCATACCCCACTGCCTTCCGCATTGCGTTAATCAATAAACTTACTGCATATGAAGCAGTGATAGCAAAGCTTGCTGATGCATTTGAAGCTAAAGGAAAAGAATTAATTAACGTGCTGAAAATGGGGCGTACACAATTGCAGGATGCTGTGCCCATGAGTTTGGGAGAAGAGTTTATCGCTTATGCTGTTACCCTCCGAGAAGAATTGCTACGTATTGAAGATATGAAAGGTTTGCTTTCGGAAATTAATATGGGTGCTACTGCAATTGGTACTGGCGTAAATGCCCCGAAAGATTTTGCCAAAGTATGTACAAAACACTTATGCGACATCACCGGGCTTAAACTGAAAGTAGCCCACAATTTAATTGAAGCAACCGTTGATACAGGTGCTTATGTTATGATGTCGGGTGTGTTGAAAAGAACCGCAGTGAAAATTTCGAAAATCTGCAACGACCTGAGGTTGCTTTCATCAGGGCCACGCTGCGGATTTAATGAAATTAACCTTCCCCCAATGCAACCAGGTTCATCCATTATGCCAGGTAAAGTAAATCCTGTAATTCCCGAAATGGTAAACCAAACCGCATTTTATGTAATAGGTGCCGATGTTACGATAACCATGGCTGCCGAAGCAGGCCAGCTGCAACTTAATGTAATGGAACCGGTAATCGCTTTTTCACTTTTCACCTCCATCACTTTTATGATGCGTGCCTTGGATACCTTGCGCGAAAAATGTATCGTTGGAATTACAGCCAACGCCGAAATCACTAAAAATATGGTGATGAATTCTATTGGAATTGTAACACAACTGAATCCTGTTCTTGGGTACGAAAAGAGTGCAGGAATGGCAGGTGAAGCCTTAAAAACAGGCAAATCCATTCACCAGTTGGCGGTGGTTGAACATAAATACATTTCACAGGAAAAGTGGGATGAGATTTTTTCATTTGAAAATCTGATCAATCCTAAATTTATCGACAACTAATACTCTTACAGCTATGATATGGCTCGAATTAGCAATTCTGCTGGCGATGATTCTTATCGGATCCCGTTATGGTGGAATTGGGCTTGGATTGATGTGCATCCTCGGCATGTTTATTTATGTCACATTTTTCAACATGCACCCTGCAGCACCTCCAGGTGATATTATGCTTATCATACTTGCTATTGTAACCACTTCGGCTGCTCTCGATGCAGCCGGTGGTTTGGATTACCTGGTAGGCGTTGCAGAAAAAATCATCCGCAAAAATCCAAAAAATATAACCATCATTGCTCCTGTTGTTTCATTCACCCTTTGTTTGTTTGCAGGTACATCCCATGTTATATATTCCTTACTTCCTATCATAGCTGATGTGTCGGCAAAAAACAGGATACGACCTGAACGGCCCTTAAGCGCATCTGTTATTGCCTGCCATGCAGCATTAACCGGAAGTCCAATGGCTGCCTGCACAGCAGCTTTTGCAGCCATACTTGCATACCCGGGCGCAGCACTCGATATCATGAAAATTGCTATCCCTGCCAGTTTCGCTGGTACGTTGGCAGCTGCTTTGGTAATGTATAAGCACGGTAAAGAATTGAATGATGACCCGGAGTTTATTGAAAAAATGAAAAACCCGGAATTCGCTGCATCCATAGGACATCTAACCGATAAATCACCTGCTGATCAAAAAGGAAATAAGAATGCAAAAATTGCCGTAGGGATTTTTGCGGCTGCTATTTTTATGATTGTATTAAGCGGGTCGTTTCCCCAGTTGGTTCCAACAACTGCTGCAGGAAATGCCAACTTCCATGTAAATGCAGATGGCACATTAAAAATGGTTACCGTTATTGAAGTAATCGCATTGTCCGCTGCCGCACTCATGATGCTGTTTACAAAAATAAGCCCGGCAAAAATTGTAAAATCAAGTTTGTTTACTTCAATGGCTAGTGCATTGGTTTCCGTTTTTGGAGTCGTGTGGATGGCGGCAACTTTTATGGAAGCAAACCAGGAGATGATTTCAAAATTGCTTGGTGCGTTGACTACTTCCTATCCATGGACGTTTACGATTGCTATTTTCATCATGGGTGTTCTCATGTTCAGCCAGGGTGCAACTACAAAAGCGATGATGCCACTTGGAATTGCACTCGGATTGCCCATTGCATCGCTTATCCCCATGTTTCCTGCTGTAAACAGTTTCTTCCTTATCCCCGGTTATCCAACATTACTGAATGCAATAGAGATGGATAAAACAGGAACAACCAAGGTTGGGAAATTCGTTATCAATCATAGTTTTCTTTTGCCGGGGATTGTAGCAACTGTGGTTTCGATAGGAACGGGATTTTTATTGGCCAAATTTTTTCTTTAACAACGCACCTATATACTTCAAAATCACGCTGAACCTTTTAAGACTATACTACTCAGCATTCAAATTTGATCGCTACTTTTATAGCTCCAGGGATATAAAAATCAACGCAAATTCCTTTTTCCCAAACTTCAGTATTGTTTAAGTAATAATTAAAATCGTTGAACATAATTCAATTACATCTGTTATGTGTGTATTGGAATGAATTAATATGAAAGCAATTATAATCATAACCGCCATTGCTATTGTTTTAATGGTGCTGTTTCAATCTTTCACGATGATGTCAACAAACAAAGCTGAACAACAAAAATATACCGTTGCCCTTAAAGATAAGGATTTCGAAATCAGATTCTACCCATCTGCAACGGTTGCAACCATTCATTCGAATGCAAAAACTTACAAGGAATTGTCGGGTCCGGGATTTCGTAAGTTGGCCGGCTATATTTTTGGTGGCAATGAGAAAAATACAAGCTTCAGGGTATTCTGAAAGAAAAAGGTATAACATCTTACGGACATGCCAGATTTTTGGGATATAATCCCCCATTTCAATTACTCAACAGAAGGATCGAAATTGTTATTTCGGTTAATTGGAAACCAGAATAACACATCAGTTCAAGCTTTGCGTTTCATTGATTTTAACCTCATTAATATTTTTTAGATGTCAACGTATCTGATAATCGGAGCTTCATCAGGAATTGGCAAAAAACTTTCGGAACAATTGCTTGATTCCGGGCACAGGGTTTATGCCACATATTTCAAAAACAAACCTGAAACCCATTCTGGTATGCCAGATTATCATTATCTGAATGTACTTGATGAGCTTAACCCGCTCGATTTCCTGCCCGATTCATTGGACGGTATGGTGTATTGTCCCGGAAGTATAAATTTAAGGCCTTTTGAAAGGATAAGACCAACAGATTTTGTTGCTGATTTTAACCTGCAGGTAGTTGGGGCCATTAAAATAATTCAGGCGGCATTGCCCCGATTGAAAAAAACAGAAAATGCTTCTATCGTATTATTTTCGACGGTTGCAGTTCAAACAGGTTTTCCTTTTCACACACAGGTTTCGGCTTCAAAAGGTGCTATTGAAGGATTAACCCGTGCCCTTGCAGCAGAATTTGCTCCAAAGATTCGCGTAAATTGTATCGCTCCTTCTTTAACCGATACTCCGCTTGCATCTTCTTTGTTAAACACCGATCAGAAACGGGAAGCCAATGCCCTGCGTCATCCAATGAAAAAAACAGGCACACCTGAGAATATAGCCGATATGGCAGAATTTCTACTTTCGAAAAAAGGCAGCTGGATTTCAGGACAGATATTCCATGTTGATGGCGGGCTGTCGTCACTCAAAGTTTAACGCGTGCAGATGCAATTCACCGGCATCAAAGAAGTCATTGTCCGGCAGACTTACAAGCTATTCATAATTTAAACAGTGAATGCCATGAAAGTAGCAAAAATATTTGCAGTTACAGGAACACTCATCATGTTCTTTACACTTGCTTACGGGTTTATCGCAGGCGATTTTTTCAAAGAAGGCAGCATGCTGTTTATGCTGGTATGGGGAAAAGTGAGTTTAATTGATGTGTACATCGGGTTCTTTTTATTTTCAGGATGGGTTCTTTACCGCGAAGAGAATTTGCTAACTTCACTGCTATGGATCATTTCAATCATAATTTTAGGTAACTTCATTACCTGTTTATATGCAACAATTGCTTTATATAAATCAGGTGAAAATTTTAAACTTTTCTGGCTTGGACAACATTTTAAGTAGTTCGATGAATACACTACCAATCATAGAAGTTGATGGTCGCAGGCTTTATTACACCTTTGTTGCTGGTGCGCGGAATATTCTTGCGCATCAGGCATACCTGAATAAAATAAATGTTTTTCCTGTCAATGATGGTGATACAGGCAGTAACATGGCCACCACAATACAATCTGTGATCGATTCCATACACCCTGATAAATCATATAAAATCACGGCCGGGATGATCGCAGAAACTGCCATGACCAATGCCCGTGGTAACTCCGGCATTATCTTTGCCCAGTTTCTATATGGGATTAGTAAAGAAGCCGGTAATCTGAGCAGCATAAACATTCCTCAGTTTGCAGAAAGTATCAAAAAATCGATTCCTTACATGTATGAGGCTGTTGCCAATCCGTTAGAAGGTACCATGCTTACCGTTATCCGGGAATGGTCGGATTTTATATACAACCATCGTGAAATAATCACTGATTTCAACCAGTTGTTTATTCGATCGCAGGAAGTGGTGATAAAATCACTTGCAAACACCAAAACTCAGTTGCTCGCTCTTTCAAGAGCCAATGTGGTTGATTCAGGTGCCAATGCATTTGTTCTGTTTATCGAGGGAATTATTGATCTTATAAAAACCCGCAGTATAAGAACTTTATTACATACGAAACCGCTGGCACTCATTTTGCCTGCTAACAATGATCACATTCCGGAAGAAGTAAAATTCAGATATTGCACCGAAGGCATTTTGAGAAACCTCTCCGTTGATCCGAAATCCCTGACAAAAATCCTGCAGCAGCATGGAGACTCAATTGTTATTGGTGGTAACGAAAAAACCAAGCATATACATGTCCATACGAACAATCCTGCAGAGATGTTTCAGCAATTAAACGCTATCAGCCTGGTAACCTTTCATAAGGCCGATGATATGCTGCGCCAGAGCGAAGCCCTGTTTAACCGAAAATGGAAAATAGCGTTGGTTACCGACTCCACCTGCGATCTGCCGCAGGACATCATCGATAATTATCAAATTAATCTACTGCCACTCAATATAAATTTCGGCGAAAGCCATTATCTGGATAAAATAACCATTCAGCCCGGGCAATTTTATTCACTACTCGATAAGCAAAGTGAATTTCCGAAGACTTCTCAGATCAATGAAAAGGCATTCGTCAATTTATATACGCAACTTTCAGCCAGTTACGATTCCATCATCGCCATTCACCTGACCGATAAATTCAGCGGAACCTGCTTCAATAGTCAGAAAGCGGCAAAAACTGTCAATGCTGAATTTAACAAACCCATTTCGGTTATCAACTCCAAAAATTTATCAGGGGCACTTGGATTGATTGTTCTGCGTGCAGCTCAGTCTATTGAAACCGGGCATTCGCATGATGAAATTGTTACTATGGCTGAACAATGGGTCAGAGATACGCAAATTTATGTGAGTGTAAAAACGCTCAAATATATGGTGCGTGGCGGACGGGTTTCATACATCAAAGGCTTTATGGCGAAAATGATGAATGTGAATCCTATTGTTTCTATGGATGAGAATGGTGCTTCTTATGTTTTTGGTAAAACATACAGCCAGCAATCCAATATGGAAAAGGTGATGGCGCACTTACGGACTGCAGGAAAAAACAGGGAAATATGGAATTACATCGTCTTGCATGCCCAAAATGAGGAAGCAGCTGAATGGTATGCCATCAAAATGAAAGAACTCACGGACAAAAAACCGGTGGCAGTTGTAAATATTTCGCCGGTAATCGGAGCCAATGCCGGCATCGGCGCTGCAGCTGTTGCTTTTATGTTTAACTAAAAAAAAATAGTATGACATTCTTTCAAATTTATCTGCTTGCGTTTGTAGCCATTATGTCGATGATGACTATTTTATGGCTCATCAGCATTTGGATTAAAAATGTAAGCATCGTTGATCTATTCTGGGGCTTTGGATTTGTACTAGCTGCTGGGGTTTACTTCATCTTCACCGAAGGTTTCGGAACACGCAAAACCCTGCTTTTGACCATGGTTGCCATTTGGGGTTTGAGGCTTTCCATCTATCTTGCATGGCGAAATGCAGGCAAAGGTGAAGATTTCCGATACCAGAAATTCAGGAAAGACTTTGGTGAAAACCGGTATTGGTGGTACAGTTTCTTTTCGGTATTTCTGCTTCAGGGAGTATTGATGTGGCTCATCTCGGCTCCTTTGCTGGGAGCCCAGATATACCAGGACGATAGTCTCGGAATTCTTGATTTTATCGGGATAGCCATATGGATCACTGGCTTTGTATTTGAAGCTGGCGGTGATCTGCAACTGGCAAGGTTTAAGGCAAATCCATCCCATAAAGGAAAAATACTCAACAGCGGATTCTGGCATTACACGAGGCACCCAAACTATTTTGGCGATGTGGCCGTATGGTTCGGTTATGCACTCATCTGTCTTTCAGCAGGAAGTTACATCCCGGTGCTTGGATCTGTGCTGATGACTGCCCTGATTATTAAAGTTTCAGGGGTTGCCCTGCTTGAAAAAACGCTGAATACCACAAAACCAGGATATCAGGAATATGTAAGGAAGACAAGTGCATTTGTTCCCTGGTTCCCCAAAAAATAACCTCACCTAAAGCACATGTTCATCCTCGAAAATATCTGGCTTATTCTGTTTTTTGCATGGGGTCTGCCCCTGACTTTTTACCGGAGCAAATTCCGGAAAATAGTTTACCAGACCGATAGCTGGACCATCAACATAAAACCATATTTCGGTAAGGAGCTGAAAGCACTATTTGGAACCATGTTTCCTGATAACAGAGACTACCTGAAATTAAGGAATTTCTATCGGTTTTACCTCATCATTTATCTGCTATTATTCACGGCATATTTAACTTTTAATCATGACAAACACATGAATGAAATCAAAGTCGGCAGCATGATCCCTGCTTTTACCCTACCTGATCAGAATGGAAGTATGTTTAACATCGGTTCGCTGATCGGTAAAAAAAACATGGTAATTTATTTTTATCCTAAAGACGACAGTCCCGGCTGTACAGCCGAGGCCTGTGCTTTCCGCGATCAGTATGAAGTATTCACTGCAGCAGATGCAGAAATTATCGGCATCAGCAGTCAATCGGTTAAAAGCCACAAAGCGTTTGCCGAAAAACACAGGCTAAGTTTCACCCTGCTCAGCGATGAAGGGAATAAAATCAGGAAGCTATTCGGCGTGCCTACCAATTTATTGGGATTGCTGCCGGGGCGTGTAACCTATGTTGCCGACAAATCGGGCAAAGTTATTTATACCTTTAATTCGCAACTCCAGACCGAAAAGCATGTGGATGAAGCATTGAGGATACTTAAGGAATTGAAATAAACCGGGTTCCAGGGATAAAAGCACTTGCCGTATGAATTTTTATTTAACTTAAATTCAATTAATTATGAAGACCTTTAACATTGGGAAACTGCTGATTTCCATCATCTTGCCGCTTTCGATCGGGGCAATTGCAGGAATCTTCACCGCCCGGGCAATCCCCGAATGGTATGCCACACTCAACCAGCCCTCATTCAATCCACCAAATTGGATATTCGGACCTGTATGGACGATGCTTTACCTCATAATGGGTATTTCATTCTTCCTGATCTGGAAACTTGAATCAGGCAAAGAACGTAACCAGGCAATTGTGATTTTTTTGGTTCAATTGCTTTTAAACTTTGGCTGGAGTTTTTGCTTTTTTTATTTCAAAATGATTGGAATTGCACTGATTGAAATCCTGCTGTTATGGTCAACAATCGTTTTAATGCTTACCCGGTTTTATAAGCTGAAACCACTTGCAGCTTACCTCAATATACCTTACTTATTGTGGGTAACATTTGCCACAATGCTAAATGCGGCATATTTTTATCTGAACAGGAGTTGATGGTAAATAAATCGTTAACGCTGCTACATAGTTTAGCATATTTAACTCAAATACAATTTGGAGGAATGGTTATATGAGAATATGCATGCATTTGAAGTAAAAAAGTGAAGTCCAGAACTCACTATAAAATAACGGGGCGACACCGAAAAGCCAAATGAGTAGGACAATCAATAAAAAACAATAAACTATGATGACCAATTTCGCTGTGATGGCTCAACTGATTGTTGCTGTTTCCATTGTAATTGTATGGGTATTCCGTTTCGATAATATCGTGAAAGAATTTAAACAATATGGCCTGAGCGATTTAACCCGCACGATGGTAGGCTCAACTAAAATTGCCTTGGCCACATTGCTTGTAGCAGGCATCTGGTATCCATCGCTGGTTCTTATTCCGGCACTTATGATGGCTTTCCTGATGCTTAGTGCACAGTATTTTCACTTCAAAGTGAAAAATCCATGGCAAAAACGAATGCCATCGTTGTTTCTACTGCTACTTTGTCTTTTTATTGCTGCGGTTTCTCTAAATTTAATCTCGTAATGCGATTGCTTGATATACTTATCCTGATTTCAAGTTTATCCTTTTTGCTTTACGGAATTAACTGGTTTACATCTCCGCACATGAAAAGTGAATTCAAGCGCTTTGAGTTGGAGAAATTCGGACTACTTACTGCGGTTTTGGAGATTGGTGGAGCAATCGGATTACTTGCGGGATTTTACATCAATTCAATTTTGCTGATCTCGTCGGGAGGTTTGGCATTATTAATGTTTTTGGGCTTTCTGGCCAGGTTAAGGGTCAAAGACAGTTTATGGGTTTCGTTGCCGGCTTTGTTATATTTGGTGCTAAATTCATATATCTTTATTGAATCATTGAAAATTTTCCTGAATTAAAAATCCTAATTTACTCCGACAAATGCGGTATTTGTCGGGATACTGGCAGGAACAGCTAAAACTTTACTGATACCTCGAAACAAAGTTTAACTCACCTAAATCCTGACCGGTCATTTAGTTAGCAGTAATATTGATGCGCCTGGTTTAATGGCAGTCATAATGAGTGGAAAGGTCGCCATCCCAAATGGCATATAGTCTCGACCGCTGTATGTCATAAAAATCAACATACTTAATCCTAACTTCAGAAATTCTTTAGAATTAGCATTTAGCTTTGTATAAAATTTATTGATAAAAAGCTAATTAGAGAGAAAAATGAAAACAATTAAAATTTTATTCATCTGCATGGCAATGATTTTTACACTATCATGCCAACAAAAAAAGTCAGAGTCAACTCAATCAAAATTGGAAGTTAATAAAAGTATTGTAAAACCCGAACCCAATAAAATCGTATTTGAGAATTTAGATATGATTTTATCTCCATTTGAAGATATGACAGAATTTGCATTAGCTAAAAATAAAAGTGGAATTTTAAAATCATTGACTAAAATTGAAGACGCTAATGCAAAAGGAATTTTTGAAAAAACTATGACTGCTGAAGGGGGGAAATCGCTGAATCCAAAAATCGCAAAACTAAAAGAACTAATTAGTCAAAACAACTTTAGTCAAATAGCATTAGCGTCAACAGATATTTTTGAATTTAATATCAGCAATTTTGCAGATGGAAAGCTAATTGAAAATCAAATCAGAATTGAACATCTTGATTATATGGGTTTTAAAACGCTGGCACTCTCAGATCAAGATAAAATTG